>CAZJCH010000573.1:869-1521 GCA_964544005.1 uncultured Papillibacter sp. | reverse complement strand
CTTGTCGTCGGCGTCACACCCAACGGCTCCTATTACGGGCCGGTCAAATACATGACGAAATCCACCGAATCAAACCAGGACCAAATGATGTACGGTAACCCTCAGACATATCTGGGCAGCGACCAGTACTCCCTCTGCAACAATTATACCCTTGAAAGCGGTAGGGACATTTGCTGGCTCGACGTCAAAAACTATAACCAGGTCGTTGTGCTGGGTGCCAAGCTCAAGGAGTATCTCTTTGATTTTAAAGACCCGATCGGCGAGAAGGTATCGATCGGCGGGCAGAAGTTCGAGGTCATCGGCATCTATGAGGCCAAGGGCACCGAGGAAAACGGGTATCTGGATTACATGTGCGTCGTCCCGTATTCCATGAACCGTATGCTCAACAGGTACAACATGTTCAGCGAATTCACCGTGAAGGCAAAAAGCGCCAAGGCCACAACGGAGGCCATCACGCGCCTGACCGGCTTTCTCTCCGGCAGGATCAACGATATGAACGGCCATTTCAACGTCTGGTCCGACAACACGTGGATGGAGCAGTCCGACCAGCAGAACAAGATGATGAGCCTTGTGCTCGGCGGCATCGCTGGGATATCGCTCCTTGTCGGCGGCATCGGCATCATGAACATCATGCTCGTCACCGTACGGGAGC
>CAZJCH010000573.1:0-859 GCA_964544005.1 uncultured Papillibacter sp. | reverse complement strand
ATATTTCAGGCCATAAAAATATTTATCTGGATTATCGGCATTGGGACTTTAATTGCAGGGGTTGTCGGTGTTAGCAACATTATGCTGATTGTGGTGAAGGAACGTACCAAGGAAATCGGCATCCGCAAAGCCATCGGCGGCACGCGGAAGTCGATTCTCATTCAGTTTCTGATCGAAGCGGCCGTCATCTGCGGCACGGGCGGTCTATTCGGTATTATGCTCGGCTATCTCGGCACGCTCGTGGCCGGCAAGCTGATCCTTCACATTGTTTTATTCCCCAGCGTCCCCATGTCGATCGGCGCGTTTGGCTTCTCGGTCATCCTCGGCGTCAGCTTCGGCATGTACCCGGCCATAAAAGCATCAGGCCTGCAGCCCGTCGAGGCGCTGCGCGCAGAATAAAGGAGACCACAAATATGATGAAAAAAAGAATCGCTGTGTTCCTGACAGTTGTTATGCTGCTTGCCCTGGCGTCAAACGCCCTGGCGGCGCCGTCCGCGTTCCCCGATATCGGCGACGGGAACCTCGCGCGCGAGGTCGCCGTTCTGCAGATGCTCGGTGTCGTCGGCGGGGACGATAAGGGCAATTTCAATCCTGGTGGCACGCTGACGCGGGCAGCCTTCTGCAAGATGGCCGTCGTCACCATGGGTCGCGGCGCTGAGGAGCCCCTGTACAGGAACCGCACGATCTTCCGTGATGTCCGCGCCGACCACTGGGCGAGGGGCTACATCAACATCGCCGTCTCCGGTGAGAAGAAGATCATCGCCGGCAGCGGCGGCTACTTCACGCCCGACGATATCATCACCTACGCGCAGGCTGTTACGATTTTGCTCAGAATGCTGGGCTATACGGACGCCGACGC
>CAZJCH010000572.1:0-1521 GCA_964544005.1 uncultured Papillibacter sp. | reverse complement strand
GACAGTATCTCCGCTACGCAATGCACATCACGACCTTCCCGGGGATTGCGCTGGTGATCACACTTATGTCACTCACGCTTGTGGGCGACGGGCTCCGCGACGCGCTTGACCCAAGAATGAAGAGGTAGTGCAATGGAAAAACTGCTTGAAATCAAAAATCTAGAGATCAAATTCCACACGGACGACGGCATTGTTCACGCTGTCAACGGCCTTGATTTGAGTTTGAACGCCGGCGAGACACTGGGGCTTGTCGGCGAGACCGGTGCGGGCAAGACCACGACCGCGCTGGCGGTCATGGGGCTGATAGACTCTCCGCCCGGCCGTATACACTCCGGGGAGATTATTTATAAAGGCCGGAATCTGCTTGAGATCAAAGAAAACGACTACCTTGCAATACGCGGCAAGGAGATATCCATGATATTCCAGGATCCGATGACGGCCCTGAACCCGGTGATGACCGTCGTTGACCAGATTGCCGAGGTCATTCAGAACCACCAGAAAGTCAGCGCGAAGGAGGCGGAGAGCCGCGCAATCGAGATGCTTAAGGTCGTACGCATCCCGCCTGAGCGCGCGAATGAATATCCGCATCAGTTTTCCGGCGGAATGAAGCAGCGTGTGGTCATCGCTATCGCTCTTGCCTGCAATCCGAACCTCCTGATTGCCGACGAACCGACCACAGCCCTTGACGTCACGATACAGGCCCAGGTGCTGGAGATGATGAAGGATCTGCGCCGTGAGTTTAACACGTCCATGATCATGATCACCCATGACTTCGGCATCGTCGCTGAGATATGCGACAGGGTGGCCATTATGTATGCCGGAGGGATCGTGGAGAGTGGCACGCTGAAGGATATTTTCAAAAACGCCCTGCATCCTTACACGATCGGTCTGTTTGAGGCGATTCCCAACCTGGAGAGGGACACGGAGTTTTTATATCAGATCGAAGGCCTCATGCCTGATCCGATGAATCTGCCCGCGGGCTGCCCGTTTTCCCCGCGCTGCGCTTATGCCGAGGAGCTCTGCCATACTCAAAAACCGGTTAAAACCAGCATACCCGGAGAAGATCACTTCGTAAGGTGCCATATATACGCCGGCAGTCTAAAAACCAAGGAAGTCAGGAAGGAGGGTCGGCGCGATGAGTGAGCACTATCTTGAGCTCAGAGACGTAAAGAAATACTTCCCCACGCCCGGCGGCGCCCTCCACGCCGTTGACGGTGTAACCTTTACGCTCGAAAAAGGGCGGTCAATCGGGGTCGTCGGCGAGTCCGGCTGCGGGAAAAGCACGCTGGGACGGGTGATATCGCGGCTTTTGGACGCGACGGGCGGCGAGGTCTTGTTCAAGGGTAAGAATATCCTGGATCTAAAGGGGCGTCAGTTGAAGGCGCATCGCCGTGAGATACAAATGATCTTTCAGGATCCCTTTTCCTCGCTCAATCCGAGAAAGACGATCTATAACACCATCGCCGAGCCTATGATTACCCAGCGTATGCTCAAAAGCAAAGCTGAGGTCGAGCGCAGGGT
>CAZJCH010000571.1:0-1525 GCA_964544005.1 uncultured Papillibacter sp. | reverse complement strand
GTTGATATAAACCTTCCCCTGTCGGAACAGCTCCTGGCTCTCGCCGCGCGATAATTTATAGACGGCGGCGATGACAGCGTCCAGCCGCTCGGAGGCGACATTGACCCTTGTGATATCGGGCTTCCTGACGGCGATTTCGGGTAGTGCCTCTATGATTTCACACCTTACCGACGTATGCCTGACCTGTGTGAATTCCTGAACAATGAATGCCGATATCGAATCAAGGCAGAACAGGTACCCGCAGTTTTCATGGAGCATAATATCGCCCAGAACGCTCCTGCGAACGCCCAGCGCCATCAGCGCGCCGAGAAAATCCCGGTGGGTCAGCGCGTCCGCGAATTTCTGCGACAGCGGAACGATACTGATACAGTTTATCGGCGGATTTTCACAGTATCCGCAGTATTCATCACTGCCAAATTTCGCTATTTTCCGTTCCGCACCGTCATAGCCGCCGAAAAGCGTCAAGGGCACCGAATTGGCTTCAAAGCTCATCCCCAAAAGCGTATCCTGCTCCGCCGGGGTGAGAAATTCCGAGTACGCGTAGCATTGCTTCGAAAAGGCCCGCTGCGCGAGCTCATTGAGCCTGTTTTTCAGCTGCCGGATATCGTCGGGCATTCATACGCATCCTTTTTAGGTTGATTTCATGGAATCCGGTGGTAAAATGAGAACGGCAGCATCTGCCAACGGAGGGTTACAATGGAAAGACAAATCGCTTCCCTGTTCGAAGAATATTCTCAAAACCATGATTTTTCCGGCGGCCGCCGTGCTGCAGCATGTGGATCGGGGATTACTGAGACCCGAGGATCATATTACATCGATCGTCGACCTGGACCTATTCATACGTTCCTTGAAGCACGGAAAGCTTCTGTCAGCTGAAATGTCTGAGGAAATGTTCAAGCCGCAAACCAGCATTGCGAAAGCTTTTGAATGGGGCAAAATCATCAACGGTTTTGGCTGTCACTTTTTCTTCGATACCGTCGGCAATCTGATTCGGATGTATAAAGAAGGCCAATGTGCCGGTGTCGCTGCGATGGCGGCGTATTATCCCGACAGCGATACGACAAGCATCGTGCTGGCAAACCAGACCTGCAATGTCTGGGAGCTGCACTGGAAGGCGGAGCAAATCCTTCTCAGTAATCATTAAGCTTCTTCAGTCAAATCCTCAAAAGACGCGCCGACCAGTTCTGCAAGACGATTCGGGTCAAGCTCGATCTGATACCCGACCTTCCCCGCACTGACGATCATCGAGTCCAGCAGAATCGCCGTCTCGTCGATGACTGTTTTAAACGGCTTTTTCATGCCGACGGGCGAGCAGCCGCCGTGGATATATCCGGTCAGAGGCAGGAGCTCTCTCTGCTTGATCATTGTGACAGGCTTGACTAAGACAGCTTTTGCGGCTTTTTTGAGATCAAGGCTTTCAGCGACCGGGATAACATAAACAAAGCTTTCTCCTGTATTCGCAATGGTTACGAGTGTTTTGAATACGTATTCAGTTTGTTTTCCGATCTCCCGCGCTACAGATACG
>CAZJCH010000570.1:0-1526 GCA_964544005.1 uncultured Papillibacter sp. | reverse complement strand
CGGCTTAAGCACGTTTGCAAAATCAACGGGGTTTTGAAGAAGCCGTTTGGTAACAGCATCTAAATCCTTCAAATTTGCTGCTGTGCTGATAATAAACGATCTTGTCCACATGACATGCTCGATCCAAAGCCTCCTCAGCGTGTTTAATAGTTGAAGCTCTTCTTGCGAAAAGCTATTGTCCATATAGCTGTTATTCCGGTACATAATTACTTCCTCCGCAATATTCGGTTAACTCATTATATGTTTGGTGCTGCTTAGTGTTCGTACGAAAACGTTACTGATGCCTTAGGATATAAAACATTAAGGGCCGACCACCATTCCCGTCTGCCAATCGAATGTTTAGTGACTCTGGTTTGACCTTTTACACTCATCCGTCATATGATGATATGGCCTCAGAAAGGAGCTGAACATATTGACCGATCGGGAAGATATGAATACCCAATACGTACTGAAGGATTACGGCCCTCAGCCGTTAGTACTGAATATTGAAAAAGCAACCAAACAGAACAATACATTTCGAACAGCACTGTGGACAGGAACCCACCTGCAGGTAACGCTGATGAGCATCAACGTCGGCGAGGACATCGGCGCTGAGATCCATCCCCATACTGACCAATTCCTTCGGATTGAGCAGGGTCGGGGGCTTGTGAAAATGGGAAATAGCCAAGATAATATGAATTTACAGGCAAGCGTTTCCGATAACGACGTTATCATCGTCCCCGCCGGGACATGGCACAATATCATCAACTCAGGCAACATCCCGTTAAAACTCTACTCAATTTACGCACCACCCCGGCACCCCCATGGGACCGTTCATAATACTAGGGCGGACGCCATGGCGGCCGAGCATTAATCACTGAGCAAGAAGCAATCAGCAAACAAGCAAGTACCGTCATTGAAAATTACATGTGGCGGTACTTGCTTATTTAAAAGCAGACTAAAATATCAACTATATATCTGCATTATTGAAAATTGGATGATTATAATAAAGAAGTGCTGACGTCTTAATCGATTTTTGTCAACATATAGAATAATAAGGAATGTATGCATGATTCGGCTCAGAAAACTGCTTTATTTCACAACAATCATCTCTGTTGTCATCATTTGCCTCAGTTGGTATTCAACGGCGAGCGCCAACAGTTTTAGTCTAGACGATAATACAGGCGTTCATATTCCTGAAACTGGTTATGCGCTCTATATAGACTTAGAAGCGTATACAATGACAGTGTACCGGAATGGACAAGTATATAAGACACTCCCGGTATCGGGCGGTACGAAGGAAACGCCTTCTCCTGTAGGCACTTGGTATGTAACAGAAATATCTGACTGGGGAGAGGGGTTTGGCGGCATGTAATGAAAAGATTGTTGAACAGGAAAAGATACTGAGGGATTTAGGTAAAAAGAATGAGTGGTGAGCTTCATTATCGTAGACTGTCTTCTAGTGCTTTCAACTGCTTTTTTAGCTCCTGGATTTGCATTAGTTTGTCTTGCTTTGTTTCACAGGCCTGTATTTGTGCTGCCATTGT
>CAZJCH010000569.1:1128-1528 GCA_964544005.1 uncultured Papillibacter sp. | reverse complement strand
ATTGGGAGGCAGGTCCTTGTCCAGGTCCGAGTGGATGGGGCCGGGGGCGATGGAATTGACGCGGATGCCGTGATCGCCGAGAACAACCGCGAGATAACGGGAGAAGATGTCCAGACCCGCCTTGGAGGCGTTATACGGGGCGTTGTGGTGATTCTTGGAACCCGAGACGCGCTGGCCGCCGACGGAGGTGATGTTAATGATGGTGCCACCCTTGCCGGCCTCCACCATTTTCGGTGCGAGCTCGTGCACGACATTGGCCGGGCCGTGCAGGTCCGTGTTGATAACGCGATGCCATTCACTGAGACCCTCCTCGCTGAGAAACGGGACTTTCGTGGCGACGCCGGCATTGTTCACAAGGACGTCGATCGTGTCGAAGAATCTGAAAACCTCTGCTGCGGCT
>CAZJCH010000569.1:0-1084 GCA_964544005.1 uncultured Papillibacter sp. | reverse complement strand
GATCCCCCTGTTGCCGCCGGTGACGACGACGTTTTTTCCCTTCACATTGTACGCTTGCTTCATATCCGCGATGGGGGCCGATCTGATATACATGCAAATACTTCCTTTCATGCGTTATATTCTCTAATATATTTTCACGGCAGGGTATTGTCAATGATTTTCAGGCAAAGCGATACAGTGGCGTCAAATATTGGTGTTGCTTTTTTTGACTAAAGTATTTATACTATTTTCAACAAAAAACACTCATTGGCAGAAATGAACAGAAAAGGTATCGTATGAAAGCATTACACAAATACAAGCATGCTTTATGGCTGCTATATCTGCCCATTTACCTGTTAACCTTTCACCTGGCGGAGCAATACATAACGTCGCAGTACTGGGTGGTTTACTCGCCGCTTGACGACAAAATACCTTTTGTTGAAGAATTTGTTGTGGCTTATATGATATGGTTTCCCGCCTTGTGGGGTCTCTGTCTCTATTTGTTTTTCCGCGATCCCGAGGCGTTCAGGCGGTTCATCTGGTTTATCATCATCGGCTACAGCTCCTGTCTTGTTTTCTATTTTATCGTTCCGAACGGTCAGCATCTTCGTCCCCGTTCATTTGAGGATACGAATATTTTCACCGAGGCGGTCCAGGCCTTTTACGCCAATGATACGAACACGAACGTCCTGCCGAGCATGCATGTCGTCGGCTCGTCGGCGATCGTTTTTGCAGTCTTTGATTCAAAAAGGCTCAGAAAGCCCTGGCTTTGCGTCACGTCCATATTCGTCGCCATTATGATCGACCTGTCGACCGTATTCATCAAGCAGCATTCCATACTGGATGTCTTAACGGGACTCGCGGTCAGCGCCGTTATCTATTTAATCGTCTATGTTGTCATAAGGAAAAGGCAGCGCGTAAAAGCGCAGAACGCTGATTATTCTATAGTATAGTTTGCAGTGCCATAAAAAAAGACAATCTCGTCGGGATTGTCTTTTTTGTACGAATCCGAACAAAAACACAAAAATGTACATCATAGAAGATACTAAATTAAAGGTATCGCTTCTGTTAATTTGACAGAAGATATGATAACATGATGGTACCT
>CAZJCH010000568.1:0-1557 GCA_964544005.1 uncultured Papillibacter sp. | reverse complement strand
CAGTACACAGTCTATAACATGAATACGGAGATAGTTACAAAGGAGACATACAAAAACTACTTCGCGGGTATAGAGGAGACCATTAAAAACACCCAGTGGTAATGCCGGCAAACAGGATTCAGTTATTACTGTGATGTATGTAGTCACGTCAGATGCTTAGAAGATTGCGTAGTGATGCATGTTTTATGCATGTGTCACTACGCAAAATCAAATATGCAAAATATTCGGGATTGAAGCAGGAGTTGATTTGGTGGAGCAGTCACTTGAATTTTGCAATATAGTCAAGTCGTTTCCGGGTGTAAAGGCGCTCAAGGACATAAGCTTTCGTGCTGAGGGAGGCCGGGTTTGCGCCCTGATGGGTGAAAACGGAGCGGGAAAGAGCACGCTGCTTAAAATACTCAGTGGAGATATTCGGCCGGATGAAGGCTGCTTAAAGATAAACGGCGAAGAGCAGCACTTCTCGTCGCCGTATCAATCGATCAAAGCCAGCGTTAGCGTCATCTATCAGGAGCGTCAGCTGGTGCCCGCGCTGAATGTAATGGAAAACATTTTCCTTGAGGACATGCCCGTGGGCAAATCCGGCTTTATCAACATGGCGGAGCTTCGCAAGAAAACGCAGGAAATACTCGATATGTTCGGGTTACCGATTGAGCCGACAGACACCGTGGGTTGGTTATCGGTTGCGTATCAGCAGATGGTCGAGATTATGAAGGCATACAGGCGCGACTCAAATATCATTGCATTTGACGAGCCGACAGCGCCGCTTACCGAAAAGGAGATTTCCATCCTGTTTGAGCTGATCAGACAGCTTAAACAAAAAGGGAAAGTCATTCTTTACGTGTCTCACCGACTGGCCGAAATATTCCAGATATCAGATGATATCGTCGTTCTCAAAGACGGCAGCTTTGTGACGGCACTAAAAACCGGGGAGACAAATGAGGCGGCACTTGTAAGGGCGATGGTTGGGCGTGATATTGGCGATACATATACGAATCTGAAAAGAAATGATAAGATCGGAGACGTTCTGCTCGAAGTCAACAACCTCGTAACGGATGATGTTGATGATGTCAGCTTCAAACTGCGCAAGGGCGAGGTGCTGGGTTTTGCGGGGCTGGTCGGCTCCGGACGGACAGAGGTCATGCGCGCGATTTTCGGCGCGGATCCGATACTGTCAGGCGAGATCAGGATTGAAGGCAATCCGGTTCGCTTCAAGTCACCGAGTGAGGCTGTAGAAAACGGTGTCGCGCTGTGCCCCGAGGACCGGAAAGAACAGGGCCTGGTGCTCAAACGGTCGATTTTCGAGAATATCAGCATACCGGTGATGAAGAAGGTCAAGAAAGGCCTATTCCTCAGTAAAAAGACGGAATATGATTTGGCGATGAGCGCTGTCAAAAAATACTCGATCAAGACGCCGTCGGTGGAAAAGCAGGTGATGCAGCTTTCAGGCGGCAACCAGCAGAAAGTTATTCTCGGCCGCTGGACGTCGGAGAAAATGGCAACAAAAATATTGATCCTGGACGAACCGACCAAGGGCATCGACGTCGGGACGAAAGCGGA
>CAZJCH010000567.1:0-1558 GCA_964544005.1 uncultured Papillibacter sp. | reverse complement strand
GCCCGGCTATCTGGCCGCCGCGCAAGGAGGCTTCTATTTGGATATTATAAGCGTCGCCTCCAACATATTCTTCATAACCGTTATCATCAAAGCTAAATAACTGATATCTTTATTCGGAATAGTTGTGAAGAGCCCAAGCCCAAGAAATAAGGCCGCGATAATAATGCCAATAATGCCTGCAACTCGTTTATTCATGAGACAAGACCACCTTTTATAGTTGGATTGTTTATTGCGTCGAATGTATTGAAGTATTTACCCCGCGCTGATTGTTTTGATATTCTTATGACACCGCTGCTAGGAACGTCTTCGATTTGAGCAATAGAGAAATTTGACGTGCTCAACTCAATACCCATGACAAAATCGATATCTTCTTTGGCATATGTTTTTTTAATCCCCTTTATTGGGATTATCAAATAGTGTGATACTAAAGATACACGAGAATGCGACACTTAGTATCTTATGGAAAAGTGTTCCATATGATAAAAGCCTGTGCAAAAAGTAGCCATAGCATTTTGGAAACACCACCTGGGCTAGCGGTATTCATAGACAAAAACAACCGCCAGCTAGAAGCCGGCGGTCATTCGTTTGAATGTTTTAGTAGTCTCCGTTAAGAAGCCTTGCGATAAGAGTTATCAGCTCGCCGGTGGTGGTTTTCTTGCCGGGCATAACTAGCAGGGAGCTATCGGAAGCTGCTCCGCGGATGAGGCCGCATTTAGCCAGAAAACTAATGTCTCCAACGGCCCAATCAGCCACGTCGTCCATATCAGAGAAAGACTCTCCCTGTACTGTAACGAAATCGTATGACGGCTTTTTGCTCTGTACTGTAACGAAATCGTATGACGGACTATAGGCATCCAGGAATCTCGCAGTTATAACAAAGGCGTCCTGTCTCGAAAGTATGGCGTTAGCTCTGAACGTGCCGTCCGGGAAGCCCTTGATAATGCCGTTTTTGATTGCCCAGAGAACTGCGGCATCGGCGTCTGTAACGTCAGAGAGTCCGGAGCCAGATGTACCGGAGGGCGCTGTTGCATTGAAAACGCACTTGAATAGCATATCGACAAGGCTGCCGCGTGTGGAGTTGAAATCAGGATTGACATCTGGGGATTCAATAACTCCGTAGCCAAGAAGCGTTCTGATGCTGTCGTAAGCGTAATGCGATTCGGATACGCCGGTCGGAGCAGGGGCATCGTCGCCGGATTCAATGGTGATTTTGCCATCCTCAGGCAGGTCGTCGTGCAGGAATACGAAGGTCTTGCTCTCCTCGTCATATCGACCCGGGATAATGTGCCTGACGCCGTCTGCGTCCGTATATACTGCGATAGGATTTGAGTTTCCGTCTTCTGAAGGAATTATGTTAGCAGGAACATCAATGTGTGTGCTGCGGTCATTATCCTCTTCTTCGTCAGGTTCGTCCGGAGTGTTTGCGGGGGCCGGTGCGGGGCCGGGGCCAGCCGGAGGCGCGTTTTGTGTCCATTTAGCATAAAGCTCTTGGAGACCGCTGTTCTTTATCTTAATCCCGCGAGAATACTTTCACTTCTATAAGTGGGAGTTGAATAGC
>CAZJCH010000566.1:0-1567 GCA_964544005.1 uncultured Papillibacter sp. | reverse complement strand
TATTTCCTTAATATGTATAATTTTGCATCGAACATATTATGCAGTACTTCTGTAACCTAGGTTTACACTGTTCAGGTTATATTTGTCAAGTTGAATTTATATTTCCAATTTGATAAATTCCATGCAAAATGAAGTAAGCGTAAACTCCGGCGATGTAAAAAAGGACCCGCTTTAAATCAGCAAGCAACCGTATCCTTCACATCATGAATAAGGTCGCTTGATTGGATAGAAATCCGGCAAGCAGTTTTCACCGCTTGCCGGATACTTTTACTGTTGCTTTACTCCAACTATTGACATAGAGCCTTCATTGTATGACGAATTGACGATAAGCTCAGTTCATTTTTTTGCTGGGGTCGACCCAGTCTAGATCCTTCCTGGCCTTGGCGAAGCCCACGTCCTTCGTCTGTCCGGCGCCGATAAACGGCCGCTTGGACACATCATAGCCCTCGCGCTCGGACATCATCTGCAGCTCTTCCTCATTGGGGGGCTGCTTCGCTTTTTCCTCCAGGCGCTTCATACCCTCGGGGCTGGCATAATCGACAAAGCGCTCCAGCGCCATCTCGACCATTCTCGGTCCGCTCGGATAAGGCGCGACGATAAACTGCTCGTTCTCGATGCCCTTCTTCATCCAGTCCGCCAGGACGCGCGGGTCCATGCCGTTGGCGTGGATGGAGGCCAGGAGCTTTTGTGTATCCTCTGTAACGTTATAGCCCGTATTCTTATACTGCTCGGGGCGGCCGATGGTCGCCGCTTCGTAGATTCTGGAGCGGATATTCGCCGGGCAGAGTGCTGTGACACCGATGCCATACGGCTTGAGAGCGACTAAATAACTCTCCAGCAGGTTGAGGACACCTGCCTTGGCGGCTGAATACGGCGCCGTCATCGGACCTGCGCCGAAAGCGCCCCACGATACCGTCGCGGCAATATGGCCGCCCGTTCCTTTTTTGATCATGCGCGGCACGAACGTAACAAGCCCATTGACGACGCCGCCGAAGCAGACGCCGACGACCCAGTCATAGTCGTCATAGGTAGACGCTTCTGCCGGGCCGAACACGTTGACACCGGCCGTCAAAACGAGCAAATCCGGGGCCGCGCCGAACACCTTCTCAACCTCGTCGGCTGCCGCGGCATAAGCCTTGCGGTCTGTGACATCCAGCTTGATGGCATGCGCCGGCGTGCCCTTTTCCTTGAAATACGCCATTGCTTCGTCGAGATGGTCCTGACGGACGTCGGCGATGACAACCTTCATACCCGCTTCTGCGAAGATCTGAGCCTGTCCGAGTCCGGCGCCCGACGCGCCGCCGGTGATAAATGCTATTTTACCTGAAAAGTCTTTCATGTATATTACTCCTCATAAAAAATTAACGTTTTATGCTCACAGGATATCATTATCAGGCTCTGAACGCAAGAGATTTGCCTTATTTTTCAGCCTCGGGAATGATCGATGTGATCATCGTCAGCGTGCAGCATGCGCTCCAGGTAGACCAGCTCCAGCCGTCTGAGGCGACGGGTCCGTATGTAATGTTGGCCTTCTCTCCCGTCAGCTTGTAGTGCTCGTAGGGGGGGA
>CAZJCH010000565.1:0-1583 GCA_964544005.1 uncultured Papillibacter sp. | reverse complement strand
AAGCGCGTTCCAGCAGCTGGCCGTCGACGAGCGGCTGAAAAAGCTGCTGGAGCAGGATACGATGAGCGCGAAGCAACAGCTGCGGGACGCTTTGTATGTGCTGCGCATAACGGATACGGTGAGCAAGGGGGAGTGAGGCGCATGTTACAGGCAGCATCAAAGCAGTCAAACAACCTCAATCAGCTCACCGACAATGTCATCACCTTCGAGCTTATGATATCGGCGAAGACGGGCGTCAACCTGCTCGTCCGGGCACTCATGGAAGCGTCGACGCCCGACGTTCGGATCATGCTGAAAAAGCACCTGGAGCAGGCCGTCGCCTTCGCCGAACAGATTGCGGCGTATATCGCAGACAGAGGCTGGGTCAAGCCCGATGATCTGAAGAGCCAGATAACCGCCGACGCCAAAAAAGCACAGGAGACACTGGATATGCTGAAGTGAAAAGGGCGTCACAGCAGCCGCAGCACCATTTCTGTGCTGTGGGTGCTGTGCGCGTCCTCGAAGCCGAGCTTTTCGTAAACGGGCTTGCCGGAATGGGTCGCCCGAAGCTCCACGACGGAAGCATTCTCCTCGCGGGCTTTATCGATTAAAAGCTTCAGAGCCGCTGTCGCGTATCCGTTGAATCGATATTCAATATATGTAAAAACGTTGAGTATCTCGCCGGTAATGCCTGTCGGGAAGCGGTAGTTGGCGGGTTTTTCGTGGAGGACGAGGAACGAAACGGCGGCGATTTCGCCGCTGTCGATAAAGCCACCGTCGGCAGAACTGCCGGTGGCATAGGCAAGCGCGGCGAAGAAGTCGCGGTTCAGGTGGCGTTCATAATAGCGCTCAAGCTGCGCGGCGATCAGGGTGCGATTGTTACCTGTGACGGCCAGACGCGGGTCGTCGTCAAAAAAGTCGAAGCGCAGGCGGACGAGCGCGGGGATGTCGTTATGTGTCGCGAAACGGACGTGCATGGTAATGCCTCCTCAGCTGAAGAATGATGTGTACAAGCTCCTGATGGGCCCCCAGAGGTTCGGGTAGACCTTGTCGATGAGAGCGCGCACCTCCTGGGCGGGGATGGACGTGAGGTCGTCGCCGCAGGATTTAAGAGTGTACGCGCCCCGGACGATTCTGCCGATGGCGATGTTGCCTTTTGCCCAGCCGCCGACGGCGATGTGTGACCCCGAGGCGTAGCCGCCGAAGGAATAAAGACCGATGGCCGCGCCGCCGAGTGCGATGATACCGACGGCCACACCGCCCAGCGCGACGGTGCCGACGGCAACGCCGCCGAGTGCAAGGAGCAGGCCGAACGTCAGCGCTCCGAGCCCGATGAGTCCCGCCGACAGCGTGCCGATGCTGATGATCCCGAATGAGAACAGGCCGCAGGCGATAACCCCCCTGGCGACGGCGCCGACGGCGATGATGCCTTTCGCCTTTTTCAGCCCGTAACCGAGGTTGATGTGGACGAGCGGCAGGCCGAACAGCGTCCGTTTGCTTTTGTATTCGTACTCGGGCATGAACATGGGGGAAAAGCCGCGGCGCACGGGGTATGGCGGTCCGACTGCGGACGACTGTCCGCATGCGGACTGTGGTCCGCATGC
>CAZJCH010000564.1:1306-1588 GCA_964544005.1 uncultured Papillibacter sp. | reverse complement strand
CCACCTCGTTCGGGAGCTCGACGCCCTCGGCGGCGA
The DNA here is from genome assembly GCA_964544005.1 of uncultured Papillibacter sp. GTDB lineage: Bacteria > Bacillota > Clostridia > Oscillospirales > Oscillospiraceae > Sporobacter. The sequence continues at coordinate 1,552 of CAZJCH010000564.1, read as the reverse complement.
GATGGCAAAGGCTGCCGACAAGACATGCATCCAATACAGGCTCCTAAACCGCGGTAAAGGTCCCGCTGTCCATTCCCTGCGCGCGCAGGCCGACCGGCGCGCTTACCAGCAGCTGATGAAGCACACGCTGGAAGTACAGGAAAACCTGAGCCTTCGGCAGGCAGAAATCACAGAGATCATTGTCGAAAACGGTATTGTCGCTGCCGTTAAAGCCCAGACAGGTGCCACATATTATTGCAAAGCCGC
>CAZJCH010000564.1:0-1296 GCA_964544005.1 uncultured Papillibacter sp. | reverse complement strand
CGAAGTGGTCAGCGACAGCGGCCCGGACGGCATGCACGCGTCAACACAGCTCGGCAGCTGCCTCAAGGCGCTGGGGTTGGACATGCGCCGCTTCAAGACTGGCACACCGCCGAGGATCAACGCCAGAAGCGTCGATTTTACGAAAATGGAGCTGCAGCCGGGCGACGAGGATCCGGTCCCCTTTTCATTTGAAACCGAAACACCAGTCGAGAATCGCGCGGTATGTTATCTGACCTATACGAACGAGGAAACACACCGGATTATCCGTGAAAACCTCCACCGCAGCCCGCTGTATTCCGGCGTTATCGCCGGTATCGGTGCGCGGTACTGTCCCTCCATCGAAGGCAAGATCGTCCAGTTCGCGGACAAGAAGCGGCACCAGCTCTTTATTGAGCCGATGGGGCTGGGCACGGAGGAACTTTACGTACAGGGGCTGTCGTCGTCGCTGCCGGAGGACGTACAGCTTGACATGATACGCACAATCCCGGGACTGGAGCGCGTTGAAATGATGCGCTCCGCCTATGCCATCGAATACGACTGCGTCAATCCGGCGGAGCTTTTACTCACGCTGGAGGCAAAAAAAATAAAAGGCCTCTACGGCGCGGGCCAGTTTAACGGCACGTCCGGTTATGAGGAGGCCGCTGTCCAGGGCTTTGTAGCCGGCGTCAATGCCGTTTTGAAGCTCAAGGGCGAAGAACCTATGATTATCCGGCGCGACGAGGGGTATGTCGGCACCCTGATTGACGACCTGGTCACGAAAGGCACCAACGAACCCTACCGCGTCATGACGTCACGCTCCGAGTACAGGCTCCACCACCGTCAGGACAACGCCGATATAAGGCTTTCCCACATCGGGCACCGGATCGGGCTTGTCTCCGACGCGCGGCATCAAAAAGTCCTCGAAAAGTACGAAGCCGTCGATTGTGAGATCAAGCGGCTGGAGAATACGCACATCCCGCCGTCACCCGCGCTTGTCGCCATGCTTGAAGAGAAAGGCACCACCGCCCCGCCCTCCGGCGTCAGCCTGGCCGCCCTCCTCCGCCGCCCGCAGATCGATTACAAGAGCCTCGCCCCGTTCGACAAAATGCGGCCCGAGCTCCCGGCCGCTGTCTCTGAACAAGCGGAAATCTCCATCAAATACGACGGTTACATCAAACGCCAGACCCGCCAGGTGGAAGACCTCAAGCGCATGGAAAACGTCCTCCTGCCGGAAGCTATCAATTACGACAATCTCCAAGGCCTCCGCCTCGAAGCCCGTGAGAAGCTCACCCAAATCCGCCCCCTCAACCTCGGCCA
>CAZJCH010000563.1:0-1605 GCA_964544005.1 uncultured Papillibacter sp. | reverse complement strand
GCCAATTATATGAAAGCAAATGACAATGACAGCGACATGCCGGAAGCCGTGCAGACGCAATTTCTGTTCGGCGGTTCCAGGCCGGGCAGGTACGGAGGCTTCAGACGCAGAGGGCTCGGCAGGGACCTCATTTCCGCGCTTTTACTGTCGCGGCTTTTCGGAAGAAGATACCCGTCTTATCCATACGATCGTTACTATCCATATTATTAAGTGGCGCACAAATGCGTATATAAACGGGCGGAAATCCGCCCGTTTATGCTGCAAGCTTTTCAACCCGTGCCTGATGCCCTGCCACTCTCCAGCATCAGCCTGATCCGGTTCAGCTGGTTTACGTTGCTGGCACCGGGATCGTAATCGATGGCGATAAAGCGCACATGCGGGTATTTTTCTTTTAATGTCTTGAGCATGCCTCTGCCGGAAATATGGTTGGGAAGGCAGGCGAAGGGCTGCATGCAAATGATGCAGCCGGCGCCGCTTTCGATCAAGTCGATGATTTCCGCCGTCAGAAGCCACCCCTCGCCCGTATGATTACAAAGCGAGAGATACGCTTCGGCTTCGCCGGCCAGCCCGTAAATTGTTAACGGGGCCTTGAACCGGGCGGTCTTGTCGAGCGCTCTGCGCATGTCATTCCGGAAGCGTTCAACATACCGCACAAAAAGGTGGCCCAAAAGTCTCTGGAGGTTGCTGCCGTCCAGATACTGATGGTTATATTCTCTGACAAGAGCGCAGTAAAGGAAGAAATCCGTCAGGCCCGGCACTGCGATTTCGGCGTTTAAGCGCTCCAGAAGCCCGGCCATGTTGTTATTGGCCGCCGGATGGTATTTGACCATGATTTCGCCAACAAGCCCGACTTTGATTCGCTTTTCCTCCGTCACCTCTATATGTTCGAATTCTTCAGCGATTTGCACGAGGTTTTGCCGGAACACGCTTCTGTCGCCCTGGCGCACATTACGCCGGGAAACGGCCATCCAGAGATCAAATAGCTTATCGGATGTTCCGGATATGCGCTCGTATGGCCTGACCTGATAAAGCACCTTCATGAGAAGGTCCCCGTATACCATTGACATGACAGTTTTTTTGACCAAAGCCGGTGTCAGCGGGAATCGAGTTGTTCGTTTGGTTTTGCCGACAGACAACGAGATGATCGGGATGTTGACGAAACCATTTTTTTGAAGCGCCATATCAAGGAGTGCCAGGTAATTGCTGGCCCGGCAGGGTCCGCCTGTCTGCGTCATCAACACCGCCGTCTTATCTAAATCGTACTTACCCGATTTTAGGGCGTTTAATATCTGTCCGATGATGATGATGGCAGGATAACAGCTGTCATTGTTGACATACCTCAGGCCTTCTTCAATATCCTCTCTATTAACAACCGAGAGGATGATGAATCGATACCCTTCGGAGCGGACCGCCTCCTCGATCAGCTCAAAATGGATCGGTGACATCTGGGGCCCGATAATGGTATAGTGGCTCAGGGGTTTTTGGGCCGTGCATACGGGACTGTATCCATTCATAGGCAGCTCTTTTGCCGCTGCCTGTCTTGCTTTTACGGACGCCTGGAGAGAGCGCAGTCGGATTTTCACCGCACCAAGGTTGCTGATCTCG
>CAZJCH010000562.1:0-1617 GCA_964544005.1 uncultured Papillibacter sp. | reverse complement strand
TACGGCTGGCTGAAAAATCCGGCATAGATCTCGTTGAATTTTGCGAAATCGTTCATGTCCTTCAAAAAAACCGTCGTTTTGACGACATCGAACGAACCCGGACTGGCCGCGTCCAGCACTGCCAGCAGATTCGTGAGGACCTGCCGCGCCTGAACGGTGATATCGCCAGTGACAAGACTGCCGTTTTTGTCCAGTGGAATCTGCCCCGACGCGAAGACGAAGCTGCCCGCCCTGACTGCCTGGGAATACGGCCCAATGGCTGCCGGCGCCTTTTCTGCTTTGATTTGTGTAATATCCATCAGTATTATCCTTTCGAGTCAGTAAAATAATCCCTGTTATTTTTTCCATTTATATGATATCATTTTATGTCAATAGGGAGAAATATATAGGGGTATAGATGATGGGAATCAATCAGGTTCGCCTTATCGACGAATTTACCAAGCTCGTCTCAATAGACAGCCCGTCATACAAGGAACGCGAGATGGGCGATTACGTCAAAAACAAGCTGCGCCTGCTCGGTTTGACAGTCATTGAGGATGGTGCCGGTGAGAGGTTTGGCGGAAATTGCGGAAATATTTACGGTTTTTTGAGCGGCGATCCGGCCAAAAAGCCGCTTTTGTTCTGTGCCCATTTGGATACCGTCGAGCCCTCAAGGGGCAAAACCGCGGTGATCGAGGACGACGGGACGATCAGAAGCAGCGGTAATACCGTTCTGGGCGCCGACGACCTGACAGGCGTCGCGGTGATGCTTGAAGCGTTGACGGCCATAAAAGAACAAAATATCCCCCACGGGCCGGTCGAGGTGCTCTTCACCGTCGCGGAGGAGGTCTATACAAAGGGCAGCCAGGCGTTTGAATTTGCCAAGGTCATGTCGGAGGAGGCCTACGTCCTCGATTTGATGGGGTCGGTCGGTACGGCAGCCTACTCTTCACCGTCGATTTTAGCCTTTACCGCCACTGTCCACGGCAGAGCGTCCCACGCCGGGTTTGCCCCGCAGAAGGGTATCCACGCCATCGTTGTTGCTGCGGACGCCATCAGCCTGATGCCCATGGGTCGGATCGACGAGGAGACCTCCATGAACGTCGGCACGATCACCGGCGGGCTGGGGACGAATATCGTACCGGACAAATGCGTGGTTAAGGGTGAGGTCAGAAGCTTCAGTCACGAGAAGGCCAAAAGGCAGGCGGAGCTCATCAAAAAACAGTTTGAGCGCTCCTGCAGCGCCGCCCATGCCACGCTTGATTTTGATGTTTACGCGCCGGCAAAGGCATATGAAACGCCGCTGGACCACCCCGTCGTCACGCGTTTTGAACGCGCCTGCAACAAGCTGAAGCTGCCGGTGTCGCTCATCAAAACCTTCGGCGGCAGCGACAATAACGTCATCGCACAGCACGGCATCGCCGGCATCGTCGTCGCCAACGCCATGAAGAATATCCACGCCTGCGACGAATTCACGACGGTGGAGGAGCTCATCCGCGCCGCCGACCTGACGCTCCTGCTCATGACCATCGGGGAATAGGCTTATTGTTAAAAATGTTCACGTAAGGACCGACCCCCTGTGACCAATGTCATTAAGATAAGTAAATAATGAAAAACAGCCGCAAAAGGGGCAGCGTA
>CAZJCH010000561.1:0-1617 GCA_964544005.1 uncultured Papillibacter sp. | reverse complement strand
CGAGCCCTGCCCGCCCACGCCGACAATCATGATGTTCTGTGTTTTCATCATTTTGCCTCCTTGCCGGCTGCATCTTCAAATGCGTCGAAATTGCACAGCTGCGTACACACGCCGCAGCCGACGCAGAGCGTCTTGTCGATCATGGCCTTACCGTCCTTCATACTGATGGCCGGGCAGCCGATCTTCATACAGGAGCGACAGCCCTTGCATTTGTCTGGATTGACCCATAAAGGCGGTTTTGCTTTAACGGTTTTCAATAGCGCGCACGGACGGCGCGAAATGATGACGGACGGCTCGGGAGCTTTCAGCTCCTCCTTCAGCGCCTCGTCGCATTCTTGTATATTATAGGGGTCAACCACGCGAATGCGTTTGATGCCGATGGCTTTGCAGAGCGCCTCGAGATCAATCTTCCCCGCAGGGTCGCCCTTAATGTTGTAGCCGGTCGTCGGGTTCTGCTGATGACCTGTCATACCGGTGATGGAGTTGTCGAGGATGCAAAGGGTCGAGTTCGAGCCGTTATACGCGATATTGATAAGACCCGTCACACCGGAATGCATAAACGTCGAATCGCCAATCACGCCGACGGTGCGCTTTTCGCCTTCCTCGCCCATCGCCTTGTTGAAACCGTGAAGCCCTGAAACTGACGCGCCCATGCAGATCGTTGAGTCCATCGCATTTAATGGCGCCATGGCGCCCAGCGTGTAGCAGCCGATATCGCCGATAACGTTTGCTTTGTATTTTGCGAGCGAATAGAAAATTCCTCGGTGCGGACAGCCCGCGCACATGATGGGCGGGCGCGGCGGGATGTCGACATCCAGCGTCCTGCCTGCCGTGACCGGAACGCCCAGCTTCTCCCGGACAAGATTCTGTGAAAACTCGTCCAAAAGCGGGAATACATCCTTGCCCGATACATTAAGCCCGATTTGCCGGCAGTGATCCTCGATGAAGCTGTCAAGCTCCTCGACGACGACGAGCTTTTTGACAGACGCTGCAAAATCCTTCAGGAGCTTTTCCGGCAGCGGCCAGACGAGCCCGAGCTTTAATACGCTCACGCTGTCCCCGAAGACTTCCTTCACATATTGATAACACGTCCCTGATGTGATGATACCGAGATCCGTCCCGCCCATTTCAATGCGGTTCAGATATGTATCCTCTCCAAACACAGTGAGATCCTTGAGCTTTTGCTCGACTACCGGATGGCGGCGCTTGGCATTGCCGGGCATCATGACATACTTCGCGCTGTTTTTTATATATGGTTTGGCGGTCGGCATTCTGCGCGCCCCCGTCTCGACGATACTCTGCGAGTGCGCAATCCTCGTGCAGGTGCGGAGAATGACCGGCGTGTCAAATTTTTCAGACAGCTCGAAAGCGTATCTTGTGAAATCCAGACATTCCGCCGAATCGGCCGGCTCCAGCATCGGCAGCTTCGCTGCTTTCGCGTAGTGCCGTGAGTCCTGCTCATTCTGCGAGGAGTGCATGCCGGGGTCGTCAGCGACGGCGATAACCATTCCCGCGCCTACTCCCGTGTATGAAATAGTAAACAACGGGTCGGCCGCCACATTCAGGCCCACGTGCTTCATACCGCAGAAGCTCCGTTTCCCGCCGAACGCAGCGCCA
>CAZJCH010000560.1:0-1618 GCA_964544005.1 uncultured Papillibacter sp. | reverse complement strand
ATATCCTGTCGCTTGTTGTGATCGCACTTGGCTCTCTGGGAGAGCATTATCAGAAAAAGTACGGCAGGTACCGTTACGATTTCTCAATGAATATCGGTGTCAGCATAAGGCTGCCGTATTTATTGACCGGCCCACTCATCATCACAGTCCTTGAGGTTACCGGTATTCTGGACACAAGCGTCAACTTCGTTGACTATATAGTATTTGCCGTCTGCATGCTGCTCTACAGGGCATTGTCCCATTTCGTTCAGGGTTCCGTACAAAATGAAAAACAGCTCAAGCAGGATAAGGATTTGCTGGAGCAAAAAATAAACGAGCAGGACGAAACCCTATCCTTCATCATCAACCGGGATACGTTGACGGGCCTGATGAACAGACGCAGTTACCTGTTGCTGCTTGATGACTATATTGAAAAAAAGACGGCGCCGCAGCTGCTGGCGAATATCATTTTTGATGTGGACCGGTTCAAGTCCATAAACGATAATTATGGGCATGATGTCGGCGACAGACTGCTCATCCTTCTTTCCGGCAGGCTCAACAAGCTGGAGGGAGGCTGTAAAGCGATCGCCCGTTTGAGCGGCGATGAATTTGCCCTCTTACTCTGCGGCGACCACAGTTTGAATGATGTTTCGAGCCTGTGCGACAAGCTCATCGAGCTATGCGCCGAACCGTTTATCATAGATGAACAGGAGCTGAACATCACCATCTGTATCGGCGTCTGTGTCCTGACGCCGGATTCCGATAACGGAAAAGCCATTATGAAAAATGCCGATATCGCGATGTACAGGGCAAAGTCACAGGGTTACAATAAATATCAAATCTACGACCCAATTATGAGTACGGAAACAGCACATACATACGAAGTCGAATTGCTTCTGAAAAAAACCAGTCCGACGAAGGATTTTGAATTGTTTTATCAGCCGCAGTTTTCCCTGCCACGGCATGAACTGATCGGCGCCGAGGCGTTGATCCGGTGGAAGCATCCGGCGCACGGCTATATCCCGCCGAATGTTTTTATACCGATTGCCGAGGAAATCGATTACATACATATTATCGGTGAATGGGTGATTGAAGAGACGATCCGCCAAGCGACAGAATGGAATCAAAACTATAAAGACCGACCGCTGAAACTTTGCTTCAACGTATCGCCGAAACAGTTTTTGAATACAGGATTTATCACCGTGCTGCAAAACCTTATATCAAAAAGCGGGATCAACCCAGCGCTCCTTGAAGCAGAAATAACGGAAGGCATCATGCTGAATCACTCCAAGCAGATTGAGGAGTGTTTTTCCCGAATCAAGGAGATGGGCATTTCTGTTTCTATCGACGACTTTGGTTCCGGGTACTCCTCCCTGGGTTACTTAAACCGCTTTAATTTTGATAAAATCAAGCTTGATAAATCTCTGGTAGATGAGTTGACCGTGCGCGAAGTCAGCGGTGTTAACGTCATAAAAGCAGCGATTACAATGGCGCACGCTTTGGGTATTCAAACGATTGCCGAAGGCGTAGAAACAAGAGAACAGCTCGACATGCTCACCGCTCTGGATTGCGACCAGGCACAGGGCTATTTCCTCGGCAGACCGGTACCGGCAGATGTTTTTGAGCAAAGGTTTTTACG
>CAZJCH010000559.1:0-1622 GCA_964544005.1 uncultured Papillibacter sp. | reverse complement strand
GTTATTTCTGGTTGATATTCTTGTAATCCTTGAACAGCGAATTTGGGGCGGTTTCAAGGATGGACGCCATGGTCCAACCCTCAGGCTTGAACATGGTGGCTTCGAACGTGGGATTGGCCCACCTGCCGATGAAGCCGCCCATGGTCATGAACACAGAGCCGGTCACGTCCTTGGCCTCGTCGGAGGCGAGATAGGCGATGAACGCGGAGAAGGTCTCGGGTGGCTGAGACTCGTCGTAGCTTGTAAACGGCTGGCCGTCTTTTGTAGCGCGCTCATCAGCGTCCGTGGTCTTGTCGATGAGCTCCGCGTCGACGGAGGAGCGCGTTTTCGCCGCGGGCGCGAAAACGTTGCAGGTGATGCCGTCCTCATAGAGCTCTGTGGCAAGACCCCAGGTCATGCCGACGACGCCGGCATTGGCGGCGCAGTATTCGCACTGGCGGATAGGGCCGCCCGTCCAGGCGGGGGAGGAGCAGTTGATGATGCGGCCCCAGCCCTTTTTCTTCATGTACGGCACGGCGTGATGGATAACGTTGAAGTAGCCCTTCGGTTTGGGATTGTTGACCCTGTCCCAAAGCTCCTCGGTGATCTTGTCAACCGGTGCAAACCCGAAGCCCCCGGCGACGTTAACGACGATGTCGATAGACCCATAAGTCTCGACCGTGAAATCGACCATCTTTTTAGCAACATTAAAGTCGGAGAGATCGCCGAAGAATGCGGCGGCCTCGCCGCCGGCAGCGCGGATGGCGGCCGCCGTCGTCTCGGCGTCGCCGATATATTTATCAATCTCCTCATGATACCACTTCAGCTGCTCCGGCGTCAGGCGTTTAAGCTTCGCCTCGTCCAGCTGATTGGCCACATTCTTCTTTACGGGGCTCCTGTTGTTGGTGACGACCTTCGCACCCTCGTTTGCCAACGCGATCGCAACAGCGCGCCCGATGCCCTGGCCGGACCCGGTGACGAGCGCGACCTTACCGCTTAAATAATTACCCATGGACTTACCTCCGATTGTAATCTTTGTCATATGTCTGCTTCATACTATATAGAAATCCTTGGAGATAATCAAGTGCATTTAAGTTCCGCAGAACGTTTTATAGGGGCAGGCCGACGGATCGGGCGGCGCCGCATACGCGGCCTGGTCCGGCGTATGGGCAAAAGGCTCCGCCAGGACGTGAAGGAGCCGATGCATGACCCCGTAATCCCCGTTTTCAGCCGCCTCAAGCGCTTCCTCCACGCGGTGATTCCGCGGGATCACCGCGGGATTGCTTCGGCGCATCAGGTCAAACGCCGTTTTCCCGGAGATCTGCTGCCGCTTCTGCCTGTACTTCCATGCCAGATGCCAGTCGACAAACTCCTTATTGTCAGACAGGCCGCCGTCGTCCGTGCTGTTATAGGTGAGCGCGCGGAAGGTGTTCGTATAATCAGCGCCGTGCTTATCCATCAGCTCCAGTAAGGAGAGAATAAGGCTCTCGTCCTGCTCCTCGGCGCTTAAGAGCCCCAGCTTGGCACGCATGCCGGTAAGCCATTGGTCATGAAACAGCGTTTTGTAGTGCTCTATCTCCTCCTGCGCCAATGAAATCGCGGTTTCCCGGTCGTCGGCTAAAAGCGGGAGGAGCGCCTCGGAA
>CAZJCH010000558.1:1231-1641 GCA_964544005.1 uncultured Papillibacter sp. | reverse complement strand
CCGGGACGCCGACGTACACCTGCCGGTCGAAGCGGCCGGGGCGCAAAAGCGCCGGGTCCAGGATGTCGGCCCTGTTGGTGGCGGCGATGACGATAACGCCGGTGTCGGCGCCGAAGCCGTCCATCTCGACAAGCAGCTGGTTGAGGGTCTGCTCCCGCTCGTCGCTGCCGCCGGTGCCGCTCGCGCCGCGCTGGCGGCCGACGGCGTCGATCTCGTCGATGAAGATGATGCTGGGTGATGCCTTTTTGGCCTTGTCAAAGAGGCTCCGGACCCGCGACGCGCCGACGCCCACGTACATCTCAACAAAATCCGAGCCGGAGATGTGGAAGAAGGGCACGCCCGCCTCGCCGGAGACGGCTCGGGCGATGAGCGTTTTTCCCGTGCCCGGAGGACCGACAAGCAGCACGCCC
>CAZJCH010000558.1:0-1221 GCA_964544005.1 uncultured Papillibacter sp. | reverse complement strand
TTTTTCGGGTTCCCTTAAAAACTCCACGATCTCGCGGAGCTCTTCCTTCTCCTCGTCGGCGCCGGCGACGTCCGCAAACGTCTTTCTGGACTTCAGATCGGGCGACGACCCGACATTGACCTTGCCGATAGACATCATGTTACCGCCGCGCTTTTTACTGTTCTTGCCCGACCCATAGCGGATAATAAACCACATGGAGCCCGCGGCGACAAGCAGTATATACGGCAGCACGTTCAGCCACGCGGCGTTCTGCCACGACTGGACGTAATCAAAGGTGATTTTACCGTCCGGGTTCGCCGCGTTGTACGACGCCACAAGCGGCTCCGCCTGGTCGACAAACAGCTCAATATCCGGCACGGTGTATGTAAGCGTTTCGCCGTCCCGCAGCACGGCGGAGAGCTCCCCGGTCTGGAGGTTCAGCGTATACTCCTGCACCTGTCCCGACTCAAAGTATCCGATCACCTCTGAATATAGCGGTACCGCCGGCTTTGGCTGCAGCGCCATGACAATGACGACGGCGATGGCGGCGATGGGTGGTATGAGCGATAAGAGCCACTTCCTGTTTTTCTTCATGAGTCCCTTCTAAAGACAGCGGGACGGCTCATCTGTCCGCAGACCGGACGCATGAACCGTCCCCTTGTCTTATTACTTATAGTGTTGTTATCTGTATTATACAATAACGGAGCGCTCAAAGGGGCTATAAGTTTCTGGAAATTGAAAAAGCAGGGAGACAGTTCTCCTGCTTTACATGGTACGTCGCGTGGATATCATAGCAACAGATAGCAGCCAATAACCAAGGGGACGATTCTCCCGGTATAAACCGGAAAATTGTCCCCTTCCCTTATGCCTTCTTCAGCTCGTAAATTCTTTCCCTGATCTGCTGATACCCTTTTTTCCAGTTTTCCGCTGCCTCGGTATCGCCGCTGGCGACAGCTCTTATAAATCCTGCCTTATATGCACTGGCCTTGCTCAGCAGAAGCCGGATTTTATAGTCGTTTGCCATGACATGCACACCCCCCTTCGAGTTTACATAATTGAGTATAACACATTTGAACGAAAAAAGCAAAAAGAGCAGGTTTTATGCTTTTTGTCATATTTTCTGCGCGTATTTGGCACACTATATTTATTTCCGGGGGTGCTTTATGAAAAACGGGGGGATTACGGTGCAGGAGATGGCGGGGCTGCATGAGCTCATAGGCTTTAAGACCACGTGTGCCGTCA
>CAZJCH010000557.1:0-1641 GCA_964544005.1 uncultured Papillibacter sp. | reverse complement strand
ACGAAAAATTCAATCTGCAGCGCGCGACCTTTGCCCGCAGCGGCTGCGCCTTTTACATTTACGAGGATTATTACGCCCATCTTTTGCGCCTTTCCAATTACAAGCCCGCGGCCATGGTGCTGACAAGCCCCTTTCAGTTCAATCTCCGGCTTTTATCGGGCGGCAAAGACCTCCCGTATGCATATTTCTCCGACGCGGGGTCGCTGAGAATGGACAGCGAAAAGGGCTATGCCCGGTTCGCGCTCACCGATCAGGAGCAATTGCGGGTCCGCGGAGAAGGTGTCACGCTGCGTGTTGAGCTCTGGCCTGCCGTCCCTGAAATGGGAATGAGTGCCTGCCACGGAGTCCTCCCTAATAAAGACGGCTCCGTCGAGGCTGTTTTCGGTACCTATGGGAAATTCCTGTTCAGGCCTTTAAAGGGTAGGATTGATACTGTCTGCCCCTGGAACGAGGAGGAGGGCTGTTACGACGCCGTCACATTTGACCTGATACCCGACGACAGCGGCGTTTTTGAGGCCGCCGTCCATGAGAATATGACGGAGCTGGACATTAAGTCCGACATATATCCCCCCTTTGACTCGCTCGTTAAATCGAGCCTTGAAAGCTTTGAGGATTTCAAAAAGTACTACCGACCGCCGGCAAAAGGGTATGAGGAGCTATTCAGCTACGCCGTGTATCAGATCTGGAGCCACCGGGTCAAAGCGTCGGGCGGTTATCTTGAACCCGGCATATTGTTCCAGTGCTCCCTGGCAGGCGTTTTCTCCTGGCAGCAGAGCTATCACGGCATGACGATGCTGGGCGACGCCAGGGAGGCCTGGCGGCAGATCTGCCTTTTATTCCTGTATCAGGACGAGAAGACAGGGCGCCTGCCAAGCTTTATTTCCTATATTGGCGGCGGCAATCCCGGCATACAGCCCCCCTTTCAGGGCTTTGCCCTCGATGTGCTGATACGCCGACTCGGCGATGATTTTCTGACATATGGGGAATGCGCACGCATGTATCCGAAATTTGCCAAGTGGGTGGAATATTGGCTGACGCACAGGAGCGCCGGACGCGGGGACGACGTGACCGCCATTAACAACCCCAACGACTCCGGCTGGGACGATGCGTCCATATTTAAAGACGGCTTCCCGGCGCAGAACGCCGACCTCATATCGTTTATGGTCGTCCTGATGGATATGACGGCGCGATTAGCCCGGGGCTGCGGAAGAACAGAGGAGGCGGACAGCTGGAAAACCCGCAGCGACAGGCTGCTCGATACGCTTGTTACCGAATTCTGGGACGGGGAGAAGTTTATCACAAAAGTCCACGGCAAGCCTGTTGACAGCCTGAGCCTGGCCTGTTACCAGCCGATTATGCTGGGAGACCGCCTGCCGAAGCATATCGTCGACAAGGTCGCCGAAAAGCTGACGGAGGAGGGCCATTTCCTCTGTGAGATCGGCCTTTGCACCGAAAGCCTCAGGAGCCCGCTGTGCGATTACGGCGTCAGCACCTTTGTCAGCGGCAGGGTTGTCGCGCCGCCCCATATGTTTATAACGGTGGGTTTAAATCTTGCCGGAAAAAGGAAAGAAGCGGCGCAAATTGCCTGCCGCTGGTGCGATCATGTGAAGGAAAAGGGCGTTATCCTCGGCTTCCCCCCCT
>CAZJCH010000556.1:0-1645 GCA_964544005.1 uncultured Papillibacter sp. | reverse complement strand
CGTCCCCGTCTTCAAAAAACAGTTGTCCCGTTCCGCCCCCCGCGCCCTCCGTTTCCTCAAACTGCGTACTGTCAATCCGCGAAATAATCTCCAGGAGCGCTGCCTTTTCGGCGTCGTTGGCGCGAATCAGCACCTTGCCGTATCCGCTTCCCAAGTCATCTCCGCCAAGATACACATCAGGTGATGCAAGTATTCTCTCCAAAACATCGGAGAAGCCGTCGTACATGTCGCCGACGTAGAAATCTCCGGCGGACATCGTGTACTCAATATCATCCGTCACAGAAGCGCTGTTTTCATGTGACGGGTTCTCATCAGGTGGCGGCTCGACATAGTCCGTCAGTTCAACGTCGAGTTTCGTGATATTCGTGCTGAACAATACGTCCCTTGCTTCGACGCTGACCAGCGCGTCCTCCACGACAATCGACGCGGTTTTCAGCATTTCATAAAAGCGTTCCTCATCCTCAGCAAATACGGTGAAATTAAATACTGCATAATCGAACATGAAGTCGGCGTTAAAATTATGTGAGGTGGAGTCGGCTGTTTTTATAATGGTACTGTCGCCGATATCCAGCTTCGGGAAGCGGGGCAGCATGTTGTCATACGGCTCAATCTCGACTGTGACGGCGTACATGCCCGCGCCTGCCTTTTTCGTCCTCACATCGGATATGGAAAACCATTCACCGGCTTCATCGGAATACAGCGGAACAGAATACGGCTCAATCGTTTTGGGAACATACAGCACCGGCGGCGCGATATATATCGTATCGACAGCCGCGTCAATATCGTACTTATAGGTATATAACGAGCCGTTCGGCGTACAGGAGCGCGGTCTTAATACATTTTCAAAATCCGGGTCGGCGGCGACGGTTATATCCCTGCCGATTTCAAAGTCCTGACCGTAGCTGTTATAATTCACATAAAGCAGCAGTTCGGTTCCGACAACCTCCGCGCCCTCAAACCCCATGTCGATTTTGTCTCCGCTGTCGCTGAATAACCTGACGATCTGCACAATGGCAAAGGCGCAGAGAACAAGGCATATGATTACGACGGCAGCAATTAATAACACCTTTTTTGTTTTGCCTGACCGGTTAATCATTTTTGGCTGAAAATTTTGCAAATCGGGCATCTCATGCATTAATGCCGACTTGATCAAAGCTTTTTCCGTCATTTTGCACCACCCGCTTCCGTATAGATTCTGCGCAGCTCGCAAAGAGTGCGGTAAATAATGTTTTTTACCTTCGATTCACTGAAGGAAAGCTTATCGGCGATTTCGGGGATCGTCATATCCAGCGAATAACGCAGATGAAAGACCTTGCGGACGTCAAGAGACTTTTCCGCCAGATAATCCCGAACCTGCTCGATCGCGTCCGCCTTAATTGCTTTTTCCTCGATAGAGCTTTCAAAAGCTTCAAAGTCAAGGCTGCTTATAGCCTCTTCATCGACGTCAAACGATACGGCGAGAATATTTTTGGTTTTGCGGAATTTTTTATTAAAACGGTAAAGCTTTTGGGAAGCGATATTGATGATGAACGCCTCGTTGTTTTTTATGTAGCCTTTGCCTTTTTTGGTGATAACTGTGAAAAGCTCCGTATATACCTCCTGAAAAATGTCGGAGATATCTGCAGTATCAAAGCATTTCGCGGTG
>CAZJCH010000555.1:0-1649 GCA_964544005.1 uncultured Papillibacter sp. | reverse complement strand
AAGATACCGACACGTGCAGAAGCCGCTGTGATGCTTGTGCGTCTGCTCGGTAAGGAAAGTGAGGCAAAGGCCGGAGCTTATGACATGCCGTTCACCGATGTTCCGGACTGGGCAAAGCATGAAGTGGGATATCTGTATACCAATAGTCTGGCTAAAGGAACAACCCCCACCACCTACAGCCCTAATGATACCTGCACCGCTCAGATGTTCGCAACCTTCCTCCTCAGGGCACTCGGGTATAGTGACAGCGGCGGAGATTTCACATATGCGGCGGCTTTGGAATACGCCGCCAGCATCGGACTGGTTACTGACGCCGGCTCATTTGGCAGCTTCAAGCGCGGTGAAATGGCAGCGCTCTCGTATTCGGCGCTGTTCCAGCCTGTCAAGGACAGCGACGGAACGACGCTTCTGAAAAAGCTTGTGGCCGATAACGCTATTGAAGCGTCATCGGCGGATAAGTATCTGGAGTCCTATCAGTTGTATCAAAACCTGCAGGCAGCCAATGCCGGGAATAACAGTGATACAAGCATGCGGGTGAGCAGCGATCTGACAATGCTGGTAAATATTGGCGGACAGATACAGACGCTGACGCAGAATATGGAGCTCGCCACTGTGAAGAACGGCGAAGATTATCAGATGAGTATGAAAAGCACAACCGAGTTTTTAGGATCGACGCAGGAAATCTCCATGTATTACGCAGACGGCTGGATGTACATGGATATGGGTATTATGAAGTATAAAACGCCCTACACGTTCGAGCCCGAAGATTTATCGGATTTGACGCAGCAGTCCGGTATGGACAGAATAGACGAGCCCTTCTACTTAATAGACAGCATCACGAAAACCGATACCGGGACCGGTGTGCGTTATAACGTTATATATTCCGCTGCGGCCATGAACGAATTGCTCGATTCACTCATGTCCCAGGTAGTTGACGACCTGGAGGGTGCTGCCATACAGATTGGCGCTTTGGAGATGATCTATTCCTGTGATAGTGCCGGCAAGCTGAAAAGCGCACTTTTGACTGGTGATATCGGTTTAACCGTCACAGACGGGCTAGAAGCAACGGACATCGACATGACATTTCAGCAGGAGATAAAAATCCTTGCTACCGGCCCTTCTGTGACCGTCACGCCCCCGGCTGATCTGTCCACCTACGAAACGATCGAAGACTCCGAAAAATAAAATGCGACTTATACCACATAAAATCCCCCGACGAGAGTTGGGGGATTTTACCGCATCCGAAGCAAATCAGCGATTTTTGCTCCTTTTGGCAGCAGCTTTATCTCCTCCCGCGTGACGGTTTTTGTGGTGACAACGAGGATGGCGTAGACAATGGCGGCAATCAAAATGGCGGCAAACAGGCAGACGGCCATGCGCCAGTATCCTGTCCCCAGAAAACCGGCCGTTAGCCTGAACAGCAGCTCATAGACAGCTTCCGCGGCCACCGCCATGACGAAGCTGCAAATGGTCGGTCCCAGCATTGTTTTCGAGAATTCTGGACGGTATTTTACTTTTTTCATGATAAAGAGCATGTTCAGCACTGAGATAATAAAATAGCATGTCAGCGTTCCGACGGGGGAGCCGACGATTCCAATCGCGGGGTTACCGACCAGCAGGTAATCGACGATAAGCTGGGCGGCGCCCCC
>CAZJCH010000554.1:0-1650 GCA_964544005.1 uncultured Papillibacter sp. | reverse complement strand
TGAGCTTCGTGTTGATAATATTGAGCCATTCGTCAACGTAGATCGTACAGTACGATTCTTTGCCGACACTATCATAATAGTCAGCGGGCAGGGTTTCAAAAGTGATGTTCACCGCGTCCATTTTTAGGAATTCCTTTGCCAGCCATCCCAGATTCCCCTTCGTGATGTTTGATTCGACATCATTAAAAAAGATGTCAATCAGGGTCGTTATTGAAATGGAATCCTTTTTCTCCAGTATCTGCTCGGCCGCGGCTTTCAAAAAGGTTTGCTGCGTCTCGATGCGTCCGATATCGCCGGTATCCCAAACGCCTCTCCGGGCGCGCACCAGCTGAAGTGCTTTGTCGCCGTCAAGGAGCTGCGGCCCCGCTTTCAGATGGATATGGAGATCCTGCGTATCATCGTCGTAATTCATATCCTTCGGTACATCAAAATACACGCCGCCGATACCGCCTATGAGCTTCGAAAACGCGTCAAGATCGACACTGACATAGAAATCCACCTGGTAGCCTAAAAGGTCCGTCAGGCCTTCGATGACTCTGTCCGTTCCGCCGTATCCGTAAAAGGAGTTTGCTTTTTTAGTTGACCAGGAGACGTTAACCAGCGTATCGCGCGGGATGTTGACAACATTTAAAGTATATTTTTCATAATCAAAGGTGGCAACCATCATCGTATCCGTATTGCCAAAACCGTCGTCCATTCCGAGGATAACGAATGTTCGTTTTGTTATAATCCTCTCGGGCGGTTCCGTCGGATCGGCCGGCGCAGCGGTGCCCCCGGCAGCGTTGCTGCTCGCTGACGGCTTTGGGACTTCATTGAAGGGCGGCGGCCTGAGACTCAGCTTGAGTACGATATAAAAGGTCACCAGGATTGCCAGAATAACAACCAAAATAACAATCAGTACCCTGGCAGCTCTATGGAGCTTCTTCTTCTTTGAAACCCCTTTCACGCCCGGCTCAAGGCTGTGTTCCATCTGATCGGGTGAAATAGCCTGACGCTTTTGGCGTACCGGGGTATAACGTCCGTTTTTTTTATTACCGGATATCTTCATATCTCTATCCTTCCGGTCTTCTGAGTTGATCTCCTCCGGTCTTATGAGGGTGCGGTTCTAAGTCGGCCGTGAATTACGGACTGCTCGGGGTTGAGCTCGGCGGCGCGCTGTCATCCGGGCTCGGGGGCGGACTCGGCGTCGCATCAGGGCTTGGATTTTCACTTGGGCTCGGAGATATGTCTCCGCCCGTCTCGCCCGGACTGATATCCGGACTGCTTCCCTCGCTGGGGCTTGGCGGTTCATCGCTCGGACTCGGGCTCGGACTCGGGCTCGGACTCGGCGGTGCGTCGCTCGGTTTCGGCGACGGGCTTGCGGCGCTGCCGCCAGATCCGGAAGAACTTCCGCCCGCACCCCAGGACTTTTTTCCCGCCCAGACGCCGTTTGTGACATAGAGATTACCATTTGCGTCACGCGTCAGGATGCTGACGTCCTCAGCCTTGATCTCATCCCTGAACGGGCTGATTTTTTCGTTGAGCAGCTTCAGCCAGTCGCCCACGTTGATGGTACAGTATGACGTATTGTTGACTGTATCGTAATAGTTGGCGGGAATCATATCAAAGTTGACGTTTGCGGCGTCCATTTTATAGAATTCTTTTCCCAGC
>CAZJCH010000553.1:0-1669 GCA_964544005.1 uncultured Papillibacter sp. | reverse complement strand
CATTCGCTGGCGGCGGTGATCGCCTCGTTTTTATTCTCTTCGTCCCCGGAGCACTCAAGGAGCTCCCATGCGTCGCCGCGCTCCCTGTGGCAGAAGCGGGCGTAGGCGCACCGCCCGTCATCGAGCATGTCGAGCCCCGGTCCATGCAGCGTTTCCGCCCGCTCCTCGTAGGGTGCCATTGAGGCGGTCTCCTCGCAGTTAAAGCCGTCGTGATAGTGGGTGCCGTCGCAGAACGGCGGCGTTGAGGTTTTGCCGCACCGGCACAGCGTATACGTCTCAGCCTGCCTGAGCGCCCGCCCCTCCTTGTAGACATAATGGTTCTCCACAGGCGTAATAATCTTTTCCGACAGCGGGATACCGCCCGTGACCACGTACGGCCCGTTTTTCATGATTCTTATTCTTTTGCCGTCCATACCGTTCCTTCCCGTAACAAAGCTTATAGCGCAATCATATTCTATTTTTTGCGCCTTGGCAACGCATAGTCTTTACACGCTCCCGGGTTTGTGATACATTTCTGTTAACAGAACAGATAAGGGGTGCTTAACATGTACGAATCCGAATTCTGCAAAGTCGAATACCTGGACGATATGAACGTGGTGCTCGTCACCTGGAAAAAATTCTGCAAGGGCGAGGAATACAGAAGGCCGCTGCTCTACGCTATCCAGCGGATGAACGAGCATCCCTGCTGCAATTTCGTCGCCGACACCCGCGACGGCTTCGAGGACGACCCCGCCGATCTCCAATGGATCTTCGACGTCTTCATCCCCCTGGCCTACAGGACAGGCTGCGAGCACGTCTTCTTCATCATTGACCGCGACAACACCCTGAAAAAAGAGCTGGATGCCCAAACCGGCGAGCTCAAACAATACTTTGCCGTGCATCCCTGCTTTGATTTGGACGAGGTTAAGTCATTTTTAAAGGCGAAATAACCGGGAAAAGATGCGATTTGGGAGCGATTTAGAGCGAAAATGGGACTGTTTTTGACTCGTAAATTGTTACAAAAATGTTAATAATTATGCGAAAGTGTTAAATCCTCACTTTCACGAAAGCCCGAAGATGCTGCAATCACGGGCTTTTTCGTTTTTTTGTGCATTTTGACATATATGCTATATATTTTTTTCGTGGGGGCGGCCTGCTTCTTTTGTTCTGATCAAGCCTATTATATCATATCGGCCGCGATACACGCTCAACGTTACCGAGCGCACGTTTTTTCCTGTGATGCGGCGTTGCGCGGCATGGGGCGCGCGTTTTGCTGTGGTGCGGTGTTGCGCGGCATGGGCACGCCTTTCGTCCAGAGCCTTCTTTGAAGTCTCTGGCCACCTCCCTCAGGAGGGAGGCTTAAATACGTCGTGGGGCAGGACGTATAAAGGCATTGCCTGGCCGTCGCTGTCCTCGTCCTGCGATTCGATGTAATACTCCTCCGCCGCCTGCTGCGCGCGTATCAGCGTTTCACACACACGTTCGCAGCCATCCTTTTCGAAAACGTCCAGCGCGTCGGTGATGCCGTTGAATAGAATTTTGTAGAGCTTTTCATAGTCCGGCATGCTTTTTCCTCCGTTTATATTTCTCAATGAAGGTTTGCCCGGGAGGGCGGCGGTGCGGGACGGCGGCGTTACGCGGCACGGGTGCGCGTTTTGCTGATGCGCGGCGTTACGCGGCACAAGGCACC
>CAZJCH010000552.1:0-1687 GCA_964544005.1 uncultured Papillibacter sp. | reverse complement strand
TGTCGCGGTGACGAGAAACGGCCGGGAGGTCCTGGCCGATGAGATCTATTCACAGGCGGATATGCACGCGCTGTACGGCGGCGTGGTACCGGAGCTGGCGTCGCGCAACCATATCGCCGTCCTGGGGCGCCTTTGCAATATGGCTCTTCTTAAGGCTGGAATCACAAAAAAAGAGATTGACGCCGTTGCCGTCACTTACGCGCCGGGACTGATCGGCGCGCTGCTCGTGGGCGTCAATTTCGCGAAGGGTCTCGCTTTTTCGCTTGGTGTGCCTTTGATACCCGTCCACCACATCAGGGGTCATATCGCGGCTAATTATATCGCTTACCCGGAGCTTGAGCCGCCGTTTTTAGCGCTCATTGTCTCCGGCGGCAACAGCCTCCTGGCCGACGTCCACGGGTATACGGATTTCCGCATCCTCGGCGCGTCGCGCGACGACGCGGCCGGCGAGTGCTTCGACAAGGTTGCGCGGGTCCTGGGGCTGCCGTATCCGGGCGGGCGCCCGCTGGATGAGCTGTCACAGGGCGGGGATGATACCGCCTTTAAGCTGCCGCGCTCAAAGATTCACGGGTCGCCGTACGATATGTCGTTTTCAGGGCTTAAAACAGCCGTCGTGAATATCGTCCACAACGCCGCGCAAAAGAACGAGGCGCTTGATCTGCCGTCGTTGGCCGCGTCCTTTACCTGTGCCGTCAGCGATGCGCTTGTCCCGAGAGCAATGGCGGCGGCCCGGGAGCTTGGGTACGATAAAATCGTTATTGCCGGCGGCGTTGCGGCAAATTCGCGCATCAGAGCCGATTTTGTCAGGGCGGCAGCGTTGGAGGGGAGAACGCTCTATATTCCGCCGCTCAAACTCTGCGGCGACAACGCGGCGATGATCGGCTGCCAGGCCTACTACGAATATCTTGACGGAAAGCGCGCAGGCATGGACTTAAACGCCTATGCCACAATGGATGCTGACTGCGTCGTCATTTAATTCATTAAATAATTATTTATCGTCACTATTTTAGAAAACTTTAGGGCGTTTTTATAATAATAAAAAAATAGGAACGGACGGGTTTCATGTTGTTATGTTAATGAGTAAAGACAATCTCAAAACAGGTGGTTTTCAGCGCGACCGGAATGTAAATTAATAGTAATAAATCAGAGAGTGGCTGCCACTTCTCATATAAATGCATGTGGAAAAACCTGTGGAGAATGTGAATAACTTTCTGTAAATACGATTGGCAGCTTAATTTACGTAAACTCAACAAGGCAGTATTATTTTGTCAAGGCATGAAAAAACCGTCGATTTTACAAATTCTTAACGCATTAATATGGTCGAAGTCATGAACATAAAATGTATAAGTTGCGTTTATTCGGATATTGCTGCATTGAGATTTTAGAACGATTTCTGTATTATACAAAATGTATATTTAATTGTTAAGCAGCGGAGGACAATGAAAAATGTGCCGCTTGTGTATGGGTTCACAATGGGTTCGAAAAATGTTATTTTCGGCTTTACATCGACGTAAATTTCTGCTATAATCAACTGCACGCGAAATGGGGGCGTAGCTCAGCTGGGAGCGCGAGTTAAGCGCTTCACAGGCCCCGTCGATTTGATAGCTTATATTTGGGCTTGTAGCTCAGTTTGGGAGAGCGTACGGTTCGCATCCGTAAGGTCGAGGGTTCGAGCCCCTTCAGGTCC
>CAZJCH010000551.1:0-1702 GCA_964544005.1 uncultured Papillibacter sp. | reverse complement strand
AAGGGCTATGCCCGCATAAGCAAAACCACCCGCTTGGCGGGTGGATGCTTATTAACCTTGAGGCAGTCCCGCGGAACGCGGGACAAAAAACCGCCCGCTATGCGGGTGGGATTCAACGCTTAAGCAAGAGCACTACCAATCTGGTAAAATGATGAATGTTCAAGCCATCAAAAAACACAGAAGAAAGGTAGTGCCCCATGGCAGAAAGTTTAGCACAAACAAAGTGGTTATGTAAATACCACGTAGTCTTCACGCCGAAATATAGAAGAAAGATAATATATAAGTCAATAAAAGAAGATATCCGAGAAATAATCAGGAATTTGTGTAAATGGAAAGGCGTGGAGAAACTTGAAGGACATTTAATGCCGGATCATATTCATCTGCTGGTGTCAATACCGCCCAAATACAGTGTATCGCAGTTTATGGGTTATCTCAAAGGGAAGAGCGCAATGATGATATACGATTAATTCGGCGTAGCTTCTCATAAGCTTATCTGGCTGATTGTTTTTTTCTCCTTGAAGGCCGCGGGAGCAGCGCGCCGGTTTCGGCTATGTAGGCTGCGTATTCGGGCTTGCTTTTAAGCTGGCGTTTTTCCATCAGAGGGACACTGATAAAGACAAACATCAGCGTGTTGACGATTGGCCCGATGATTGTGAGCCACAGCACCGGCCGGGCGAAGAACAGCATCAGCCAGACGCCCCACCACATGAGAATCTCGCCCAGATAGTTGGGGTGCCGCATGTGCTTCCAAAGCCCCGTTTTGTTGACGTGCCCCTTGTTTTCCGGCAACTGCCTGAACGCGCGCATCTGAAGGTCCGACACGCCCTGCAGCCCGGCGGCGAAGAGGCTCACAAGCGCCCCGGCCAGGATACCGGTGTTCAGTTCCGGCGCGTTTTGTACAAACAGGAACGCCGGAACCATGACGAGAAAGACGACGACGGTGGGGAAGAGGTTGATGCCGAAGAGGTTGATGAAAAACCAGAGCCGCGGGTTGTTTTCCCGGAAATCGGCGTACCGCCAGTCCTCGTGCCTGAGGCCGTGAAACGTCGTCGACCAGTGGGCTGTCAGGCGGATGGCCCACAGCAAGACCACGGCGTCTAAAAGCAGAATCCCCGCGCTCATGACCTGTAGCTCGAGCTGAAGCAGCAGCAGCATAACGGGGGGCGCCACGCTCCAGTACGGGTCGTAGACGGAGGAATTGCGGAAAAAAAGCCCCGTCAGCCAGACGAAGAGCGTCGCCGCCGTGTCAGCGGCAAACAGCCGCGGCAGCAGCGCCAGCCCCGGCAGCAGCCGGAAGACGGCAATTCCGAGGACGGCGGCGAGGATATAGATGGACAGTATCACGGCAAAGCCGCAGGCGCGGGAGGCTTTTAGCATAGCATGATCACTCCGCTGTTAATGGCCCGGGGGATGGGAGCCATCCCCCGGTTTTTTCACTCAGTCGATGATCGTCACGGTGGTGATGACCGGCTGATTGGCCTTCAGGACGGTGCCGTTGCCGTCAATGACCGGCGTGTCGGCGCAGATCTGGTCGACAAGCTCGATGCCCTCTGTCACGTAGCCGAAGCAGGCGTAATCGCCGTCCAGACCCGTTGCGTCCTGATGGACGATAAAGAACTGGGAACTGGCGCTGTCGTAGGGGTCCGCACGGGCCATGGAGATGGCGCCCCGGGTGTGGGAGAGATTGTTCTTCACGCCATTA
>CAZJCH010000550.1:0-1709 GCA_964544005.1 uncultured Papillibacter sp. | reverse complement strand
CGCAATATCGGACGTATCGCGGCATACAAGCGCTTTATGAAGAAGCTTTACAACATTTACCTCAAACTCAATGGGTTTAAGACAGCCGACTTTTTCGGAAGCATCGAGGACATGAAATCGCTGCTCGGGTTTACTGATGGCAAGGTATACGAATTTATGGTACATCCCGATTATGACAGTGCCGGCAGGCTGATTGAGCGGACATGTTGTGATGGGTCGTCAAATTACCCGCTCCTTGAGACAGGGGTAAAAGCGTTAAACGCAGAAAAACTGTATTCCTACACAGACATCTAGAGGCTCATATGAAGATAATATATGCCTACAGCAGCTGCTCAGATAAAAAATATAAGGAACTGTTTCATAGTTCACCGGAGATGATACTGCAGCAGGCACAAAAGTATCACAGTCTTTTGACGGAAGGATTGCGCGGAAACGGCGCTGAAATCATCTGCACCTCGGGTCTGCCTGTGAATCGCCGTCTGACGAAGAAGCTGCTTTTCAGACATCAGAATGAAGTTATTGACGGCATCAAGTATCACTACTTCGGATTCATTAACCTGCCGATGTTGAGGCAAGCAGGAATTATGTTTGGCAGCTTTCTGAAAACCTGCGCGTTCTGTAAAAAGAGAGATAACACAACAGTTATCTGCGATATCCTCAATATATCCAATACAGCTTCGGCGTTGCTTGCGGCGAAATTAAGAGGTGTGAGGGCGGTCGGCATTGTTACAGATCTACCAGGTTACCTGCTGACAGGCAGTGAAGTAAAAAAGGGTATTAAGCACCTTTTATACCGGTTAAAAACAGCTTTCAATCAATTTGTTCTGGAGCGTTTCGACGCATATGTTTTTCTGACAAGTCAAATGAATAACCTTGTCAATAAGCGGAGAAGGCCTTATGTCGTGCTTGAAGGTCATGTTGATATCAACATGACTTGGCGATCCAACCTTATTGAAGATAAAGCATCAGAAAAGATTATTCTATATGCCGGATCATTGAAACGAAAATACGGCATTCAACTGCTGACGCAGGCCTTCATCGACGCTGCGATTGATGAGTGTGTCCTGCATGTGTCCGCCTCGCGCCCTTTTCGTTATGGCTCAAAATGCACAGGGCCAAATACCTGCACCGCTGTTACGAAAGGCAGCCACTGGCACCATACAAAAAATGAGAAATTCCTTGTCGTCAGCGGCAGCGGCGTTATACGCTTCCGCCAGATCGATTCCGATGAAGTCCTGGAATATCTCGTGTCGGGAGAAAAGCTGGAGGTTGTCGATATTCCGGTAGGGTATACGCATAGTATTGAAAACCTCGGCGATACCGATATGGTGACTATCATGTGGGCCAACGAGCCGTTTGACCCGCAAAGGCCCGACACCTATTACCTGGAGGTCTGATATGGCAGAAAAATTACGTCTTGTAACGATTATCGGGACACGCCCCGAGATCATCCGCTTGTCGGAAGTCATTAAGAAATGTGACTTGTATTTCGATCATACACTTATCCATACCGGTCAGAACTGGGATTATACGTTAAACCAGATCTTTTTCGAGGATCTTGGCCTGAGGCAGCCCGATCATTATCTCAACGCCGTCGGCGAGGACCTGGGGGAGACCATCGGCAACATCATCGCGCAGAGCAACAAGCTCCTGACGCAGCTGCAGCCGGACGCGCTTTTAATCCTTGGCGACACAAATTCCGCCTTATC
>CAZJCH010000549.1:0-1713 GCA_964544005.1 uncultured Papillibacter sp. | reverse complement strand
GCCCAGCAGAAGCGTCAGGGCGATGGCGGCGAACAGCATGCCCACGCTGGAAAACCCCCACTGGGTTATCAGGATGGCAACAAAGACATTGGCGCAGCCCGCAACGGCTGCGACCGACAGATCGATGCCGGCCGTCATGATCGTCAGCATGACGCCCATTGATATAATCAGGTACGGTACCTGCTGCAGCAGAACAGTTGTAATGTTTCGCCATGACAGAAATTTCGAAGAGACGATGGCTGAAACGATGATCAGCACGATCAGTATGGCAAGCGCGTTGTACTTGATAAGTAGATCCTTTATTAAAACCATTGTTTCCTTGAAGGTTAACTGCGATGTTTCTGCGGTTAAGGCAGGCTGCGGGGCTGCTTCGGATATCGTCTTATCTTTTTCTGAGGTTTCCATTACGCTCTTACCCCCATCGAATAATTGATCAGGTTCTGCTCGGTGAGCTCACTCTTATCGAGCTCGCCCGCCACGCTGCCGCCTCTTATGACGACCGCCCTGTCGCACATGCCGATGATTTCCATCATCTCCGAGGAAATCACAATGACGGCGTAATTCTGCGCCACAAGACTGTTGATGATCTTGTATATCTCAATCTTCGCGCCGACGTCGACGCCGCGCGTCGGCTCGTCGAGAATGAGAACCCTGCAGTCGGCGGCCAGAAGCTTGGCGATGGCGACCTTCTGCTGGTTTCCGCCCGACAGACTGTTGACGTTGTCGTCGATGGAAGCGGCCTTAATCGACAGCTTTGAGGCGATGTCGTTTACATATTCCGTCTCTTTCTTCTTGTTGATGATGCCGAACAGTCCGGTAAAGGAATGGAGCCGCGTCAGCGTGATATTTGTGCGGATCGGCATTTTTAATAGCACGCCGTGGGCTTTCCTGTCCTCAGGCAGCATCCCGATGCCATGCTTGACGGCACTCCTCGGCGATTTAATCCGGAGCAGCCTGCCGTTTAAGAAAATGCGGCCGCTGTCCAGCGGGTCGGCGCCGAACACAGCCCGCAGCGTCTCCGTTCGGCCGGCGCCGACGAGCCCGGAGATGCCGAGCACTTCGCCCTCGCGCACCTCGAAGGAGACGTTTTTAACGGCTCTGCCTGCGCAGATATTTTCGACCTTGAAAATCGTTTTGCCGATATTCGGCTCCCGCGCCGGGAAATAGCTCTCCAGTGTCCGGCCGATCATCAGGCTGACAAGCTTCTTCTCGTCAAGCTCCGCTGCTTCATAGGTACCGACATACTGGCCGTCCTTCATGACGGAGATCCTGTCGCACAGCCTGAAAATCTCCTCAAGCCGGTGCGATATGTAGATGACGGCGACGCCCTTGCTTCTGAGGTCCCGGAGGAGCCTGAACAGCTGCTCGACCTCGCCTGAGGCCAGCACCGACGTCGGCTCGTCCAGTATGAGGACGGACGACTCGCGGGCCAGCGCCTTGCAGATTTCCACCACCTGCTGGTGCGCCACGCTCAGCTCCGAAACGACCTTGTTTACCGGTATGTTGCCGAATCCGAGACTTTCAAGAACGTTTTTGGCTTTCTCGCGCAGCTTCTTCCAGCTGATCAGCTTGCCTTTTTCATTGAGCTTGTCAATAAAAATATTTTCCGCGACAGTCAAGGAATTGATAAGCGCGAATTCCTGATATATGACAGATATGCCGCGGTCGAGCCCGTCCTTCGGGTTCGCGATTTGGACCTTCTGTCCGTTTATG
>CAZJCH010000548.1:0-1741 GCA_964544005.1 uncultured Papillibacter sp. | reverse complement strand
CATAATTGCGGGTACATCTTTTTGGCGCAGGGCGTTGGTCATCATCTGCCCGATGCCGTTGATGCCGAAAACCTGCTCAAGGACAACGGAACCGGAAAAACAGGTGGCAATAATCCGCCCATAGACGCTGACCATCGGCAGCAGGGCGTTTTTCAGAGCGTGCCGCCGGATAATGTAATTATATTTGAGACCTTTTGCGCGTGCCGTCCGGATATAGTCTTGATTGATGACCTCCAGCATCGAGGAGCGGCCCGTGCGGGCGCACATCGTAATTCCGCCCATGGCAAGGCAGATAATCGGCATGATCCAATCGCCGGGAGCATTAAAAAGCCCGCTTGACGGCAGCCATTTGAGTTTGACGGTGAACAGCAGGATCATCATCAGGCCCAGCCAGAACTGCGGCATCGACGTGAAGATAACCGTCACCACGCGCATGAAGTTGTCAAAAAATGAGTTTTGCTTGACGGCCATGGCGATGCCGAGAAACAGCGCGACAATAATCGTGAACGCCATTGACGCAAACGACAGGAACAGCGTTGTCGGCGCGCGCGTGGCGATCATTGAGTTCACCGACTGCCTCGTCAGGAAAGAGGTACCCAGGTCGCCTGTCACCGCTTTCGCCATGTATTTGACATACTGTATGATCAGCGGGTCGTTGAGCCCGTTCTGCTCGCGGAACAGCTCCAGCTGTTCCTCTGTAGCGGTGGAGCCCAGCGCGATTTTTGCCGGGTCGCCCGGCGTCAGGGACAAAAGTAAATACAAAAACAGCGTCACACCAATCATAATTGGGATAATCAGTATGAGCCGCTTAATAATATATCGTAACATAAAACTCCTCCGGTAAAAAAATTCCGGCGTGGCGTCAAGGGCCACGCCGGAACAGTGCTCGTATTACCCCGTATAGGTTGCGTTACGGAAGCTCTGGATCATATCGCCGCGGACAGTCACGCCGGTGAGCCCCTTGTCCATGACGCTGATGATCGGCGTCAGGTAGATACCCACCATCGGGACATCCTGTCCGATAATCTCGTGCGCCTGCTTGGCGAGTGTCTTGAGCTCTTCGGGATCGGTCGAGACGCGCATCTGGTCAGCGACTGCGTCATAAGCCGGGTTGCTGTAGCGGGTGATGTCGCGCGAGCCGGCGAAGCGGTAGTCATAACGGTCAAGATCAGTCAGCGGAATACCGCCGCGGTTGGGCGCCGAGGTCCATACCGCCTGGAATTCTCCGGGGCCCTCTTTCGTCAGGAACACGCTGAACTCCACCTGTTCGAGCGTCATCTCGACGCCGATGCTCTTCAAGGACGACTGAATCAGCTCAATACCCGGATCGGGCTGCCAGAGCAGCAGCGAAAACTTCAGCGGATTGGATTCATTGTAGCCTTCCGCCTCTAGCATCGCCTTGGCCTTCTCCAAATTGAATTCAGGCATACTCTCCGGATCGGCGTAGAGGTCAAAATCGCCGAAGAGCATACTCTTAATCGCAGGCCTGCCGCCATTGAGCAGAGCGATAGATTCACGGTCTATGGCGTGGATGATAGCCCTGCGCAGGTTGGCGTTGTCAAAGGGCGCCTTTTCGCAGTTGAAGCCAAAGCCGACATATCTGTTGCTGCTGCCCTTCAAAACACTGAGTTCGGATTCCTTTTCCGCCAGCTGCGACTCCATAGCGGAGACGAGTCCGGCGTACTGCAGCTGCCCGGATTCGACGGCGATGTACCGCGCGGAATCTTCGGGTATACCGGTG
>CAZJCH010000547.1:0-1742 GCA_964544005.1 uncultured Papillibacter sp. | reverse complement strand
GACCCCATGCCGAGCTTATCCGTTATTCTTTTAAGGTTTTCAATGTGAATATTACCGTCCTCGTCGATGATGGGGCAGTTGACGTTCGCGGTGTTTTCTCCGAGGACCTTATGAAAGGTCTGATCAAACAGCTTCAGCCGTTCCTCGTTTGTCATCAAGCCGCCGAGCTTCGGTAAAATATCATACAGGTACCGCTTCATTCGTTCCTCACGCCCTTATCCTTCCATTTTCTGCAAGGCGGCCGGCCTGTCATTCCAAACCATCGCGGTGATACGTGACCGGATATTCCGTACCGCGGTATCCGCTGTAATTATACAGGTTGCCGCCGGTGGACGCGTCGGTCCACTCAAGATATTCCCGATAATTATCCTTTGTCATAACGATAGAGGCAGGCGCGACGACGGCATATTCCGACCCTGGGCTTTTACAATCCGGCCACAGCGTTTCGGGCGTTGCCATCCCGCTCATCATCGCGTAGAGGCCGCAGAAAACCGGTTCGACGTAAATATTCTCATTGTTGTAGATAGAGGCTTTCCAGCAGCTATCAATACCTGAGTCCCATTGGTTTATGAGCGTTGCGCCGCCGACATCGACAACAACGACTGTGTCTTCAAGCCCCGCCATCTCGGCTGCCTGAACGGCGCCCATGGCGAAATCATCGTAAAAGGCCGTGATCAGCCAGTACGTGATGTGTGGGTTATCGGTGATGATCTCTAAAACAAGAGTCGTTCCCGAATCCATATCAAGGCCATAGGTGACGCCGCCGTCGGCTATAAAAAAGTTGGACTGGTATCCCGCGAATATATTGTTCCATACGTCCTCTGCGCCGATTGTCCTGTCGTGAATTTCGGGCGATACCGAAAAGTCCATGGATATCATGCCGATTTTGCTTTCCTCTGCCTCCGGCCATGTTTTTTTGGCGTAATCGATGGCCCACAACGCCATATCCTCCCCGAATTTCCGATTATCTGTGCAGACGAAGGGGTGCATCAGAAAACCGTATTCGTCCAGCGGCTTGGTGTAAGTCGTCATCCAACTGGTGCCCGCTTCCTCCATCACCTCAATCGCCCGTTGGAAAATATAAGTATCAGGATCAAGTATGAACCCGTCAACACCCTGTTCGATGTACGTCACGAGCGTCGTCATGAACAGATCGCTGTCGTTGTTCGACGTATAGTATGCATACTCACAATTCATGCGGTCTGCCCATTCGCCGTACGCCTGCCCGTACATGTCATAAATGATGCTGTCATAGGATGTCATATAAACCACCTGGTATCTTGGCATTGCCGAATAATTCAGGTCCGCGTCATAGTAATAACCGGTGCTTTGATACGTCCCGCGCGCGTTAAAGATCAGATTGTCAAGCGGTGCCGGCGACGGCGACGGGGCCGGTGCCGCTGATTCCGGTGCCGGCGACGGGGCCGCAATTGTCACTGACGGCTCCCCAACATTGAGCCTGGCACCGCACTTGACGCAAAATTTTGCGCCATCGTTCACCTTGTTCCCACAGTTACTGCAGAACATATCCCAATTCCTCTCTCTCTTTATGCGGCAGGACGCCCGAGCCGACCTGAAAAAAGCATCGAAAAACTGCTTTCGATGCTTTCATCACTCCCGCACGTTAATTGACGCCTGCTGGTATTTTATCACAAGCTTCCGGCAATGTAAACCTTCCCGCGCTGACTGTTAGTGTCAAGTAAACGTTGGCAAAACCAAACCGGTCACGAAACTGGAAAAAC
>CAZJCH010000546.1:0-1743 GCA_964544005.1 uncultured Papillibacter sp. | reverse complement strand
CGGTCGTCGCGCTTGTCGTAGGAAACGTTGGCTTCCTTCCGGAGTGCGGGTAGAAGCGCGGGATCGGTCACGAGCGTGACCTGGCACTTGTCCACAACGCTTGAGAAATCATTCTTCATCTTGGCGTACAGGAGCTCGCCGAAATGCTTGGCCCTGAAGCCGGCTTCGAAGGTGGCCTTGCTGACGCGGATGCGGATCAGGTCGCGCTGGCCCGTATGCATGACGCCCTCGAGGCAGTTGACATAGTTATGTATCTTGCGCTCGAAGACAGGCTCGAAATCGGGCTGCATGTTCTTGCCGGCAATATCGACGATGATGGCGAGGTTTATTTTGCTGCCGGCTTCAAAGGTTTCGAGGTCCGGCCCGACCAGCTCAATCTTGTGATCCTCAACCTCGTGGAGCTCCTTTGTGCGGACGAGCTCGAAGCAGTCCTTTCTGGAACCGTCGGCCTCGACGAACATGTCGGCCTTGCGGATGATTTCGCCCTCGAAGGCGGAGGAGCAGGCGATGGGGATATCGATGTTCGAAACCTTGATCTTAATGTCGCGCGCTTCCAGCGAGGTCTCGATCAGGTCGTCGATGCATGTCTGGATAATGAGGCTCTTCGGGACAACGTCCACATCGACGGTGTCGTTTGTGATGACCGGGAAGCCCATGGCGATGGCGCCGGCGCCGCAGCCGACCGTGATGTTTTTAAGAGGGCCAAAGGCGTTGACGAAGGCGAAAAGGCGCTCAAAGGAATACTTGTTGAAACCGTCATAATCGCCGGGCTGTACGGCGCCGAAAATAAATGCTGCACGGACAACCACGGAGATAATATGGGCCACAGCCTCGATGCCGGGGCCAACGGGGACGATACGGACCGGGAAACCCATTTTAATGCCGCAGCGCTCGGCCTGGTCGATGGCGCTCTTTAAAAGGAACACAAAGATGCCGCGGGACTGATAGCCCTTGATGAGCGCCGCCGCCTGCGCGTCCGTAGGCGCCTCGTCGATGATGACGACAAAGCCGGGGATATCCTGCGTCACGAGCGGCACGCCCAGCTCACGGACCTCGGCGTCCGTCATACGGCCGTGGTATTTTTCCTCATAGGGGGTCGGGTTCTCGGCGTATTTGCATGCCTCGATGGCTTCAGCAGCCAGAACGGTGCCGATACCGGAGGTAAAAACATCATTCAGGCGATAGTTTCTCGTGAAGAGGGCTTTGATCGGCTCCATGGCCGCCTTGAGCTCGCCCATATTTGTGACCTTCAGGCCCAGATACGCGTAGATACAGGGCAGATAGTAGGCCGTGCTTCCGAAAGCGACGGGCGCGGCGGTGCCGAGTTTATCGTAAGTTTTGTTTACAGCAGCCTCGGCGAGCGCAAACATCTCATCCGAACCTGTGAATGCTCTGTCAAACAGTCTCAATTGATTTACCTCCAATTTATCATTTCTGATCGTGCTCGATGCGGCCTTTAATGGCGTTTATTTCCGTAACCGTCTTTTTGCTGTAGTCGTACGGTGACTGACCGGCGCGGTCCGCCGCCGCGATATCTGTTTCATAATGGACGATTCCCAAAAGGTCTTCCGCCGGGATCCTGGCTTTGATGAATTCCTCGTCTTCGACACCCCTGACCTTGTTGGCGACGACGCGCACGCTTTTGACGCCCAGATCGGCCGCCAGCTCCCTGACCTTGTGGTACGTCTGGATGCTGCGCTCGCCTGGCTCCACCACGACGATGAACTGGTCCATGATGGCGGA
>CAZJCH010000545.1:0-1754 GCA_964544005.1 uncultured Papillibacter sp. | reverse complement strand
TTATCAAGCGGCTCATTATGATAATTCCAATTATGATTGGCGTGACACTGTTTTTGTTCTTGCTTTTATCCCTGACGCCGGGCGACCCGGCGAAAATAGTGCTGGGCTCAACCGCTACAGAGGAACAGCTGGAGCTTTTCCGGGAGCAGAACGGGCTAAATGACCCGCTGATCATGCAGTACATCAATTACATGGCGAAAGCGGTCACCGGCGACCTTGGTACCTCTTTCCTGACACGGCAATCGGTTAACTCAATGATCGCCACACGCGCGCCGACAACGCTTTTCCTGTCGTTTGCGTCAATGGCATTCACGATTGTCGTCGCGCTGTTTCTCGGCATTGCCATGGCCATCAAGCAAAACTCGTTTTTTGACAACTTCATGCGTGTGGTGACCGTTATCTTCACGTCGATGCCGCAGTTCTGGCTGGGCCTGATGATGATCATACTGTTCACCGTCAATCTCAAATGGCTGCCGTCAAGCGGGCTTTTTACTGCTCCCGGTGATTGGGTCATGCCGATTATCTGCCTTGCCATGGGTGGAATTACGATGTGCGCCCGCACGGGCCGCTCATCGATGCTGGAGGTCATCAATCAGGACTATATCCGGACGGCACGCGCCAAGGGCCTTAAGTACAATTACATCATCAGGCGGCACGCACTGAAAAACGCCCTGCTGCCAATGGTCAGCGTCTACGGGCGGATCATCGCCACCTGTTTTTCCGGTTCCGTCGTCCTCGAGCAGGTTTTCGGCATCAACGGTATCGGGCAGATGATGACCAATGCTCTGCGCCAAAAAGATGTACCCGCGATTATGGGAAGCATCATCATCTCCGCTTTCGTTATTACGATTGTAAACCTTCTGACGGATCTGACCTACGCGTTTATTGACCCACGGATAAAATCAAAATATACACGGCGGAAAAACAAGCAAAAGGTGGTGAGCGCAAATGCCGACACATGATAAAGAAACGTACAAGAAGCGCTCCCTGTGGGTGGACGTATGGAAAAGACTCCGTAAAAACACCACGGCAGTCATCGGGATGATCATGTTCCTGATCATATTGCTGGCGTGTTTTTTGTCCCCGCTTTTTTACAGCTACGAAAACGACATTATCGCCGTTGACGTTTCGCAGCAATTGAATGGTCCGTCGAGCGAGCATATACTCGGCGTAGACGAGATGGGGCGCGATATATTGGCGCGCATACTCTGGGGTGGCCGCACCACGCTCTTTATAAGTTTCTGTGCACTTGCCGTTGCGTTCATCTTCGGAACGATTCTTGGCACGGCGGCGGCCTATTACGGGCGCTTTGCCGATACGCTCATCATGCGCTTTATTGACATCATCATGTCGATTCCGCCAATCCTGCTGATGATCACGCTTGCCACCATTATGAATCCGAGTGTGATAAACCTCATATTCGTCGTTGGCTTCGGGCTTATACCGAACCAGGCAAGGATGATACGGGGGCAGGTACTGCAGGTCGTTGACAACGAATATATTGAGGCTGTGCGTATACAGGGCGCAAGTGACCTGAAGATCATAACGTCCCACATACTGCCAAACGCCATCAGCCCCATCATCACCACGATCATCCTCGACATTTCCTATGCCGTCCTGGTCATCAGCACGCTGAGCTTTCTGGGCCTGGGTGTACCGGCGCCGGATCCCGAGTGGGGTTCCATGCTGGCCGGCGGCAGACAGTATCTCCGCTACGCAATGCACATCACGACCTTCCCGGGGATTGCGCTGGT
>CAZJCH010000544.1:0-1768 GCA_964544005.1 uncultured Papillibacter sp. | reverse complement strand
TATATCCTATTGCCTCCCGGTGCGGTGTTTTCGCCAAATCGGACATTCAGCCCATCCTCAACCAGGGCGGGCGGCGGGAGGACATCGCGGCCTCCATCTTCCAGGCCGTCGTCGACCAGACGGTGGCCGGCCTGTCGCAGGGCCGGGAGCTGACCGGTAAGATTGTTTTCCTCGGCGGGCCGCTGACATTCTTAAAAGGGCTTCGCCAGCGCTTTGTTGAGACGCTGGAGCTGGACGATCAGCATGCGATTTTCCCCGAAAATGCCGATTGCTTCGCCGCACTCGGCGCGGCACTGATACCGAACGATGCCGCCGAAACGACGTTTGAGGACATGCTCACGCTCCTGGAAAATGCGGTCGACGCATCACTATCGACAGACGTTATGGAACCGCTTTTCCGGTCACAGGAGGATTATGACGCCTTTGCCGCGCGTCACGCCAAAGCCACGCCCGATACCGTCGACCCTGATACATATAAAGGCGACGCGTATCTTGGCATCGACGCCGGCAGCACGACGACGAAGCTCGTCCTCATCGCCGTAAACGGCGGGATCTTATACAGCTATTATGCCTCCAATAAGGGCGATCCCGTGTCAATCGTTAAAAACGAGTTGTCTGCAATCTACAGTCGCTTCGGCGACCGTATAAAAATCCGCTCCAGTGCTGCGACAGGCTACGGAGAGGAGCTCATCAAAAATGCCTTCAGCGTGGATATCGGCCTCGTAGAGACAATGGCCCATTTCAGGGCGGCCCGCCATTTTGACCCCGGCGTCGACTTTATCATCGACATCGGCGGGCAGGATGTCAAATGCTTTAAAATACACGGCGGCGCCGTCGACAGCATCATGCTCAACGAGGCCTGCTCCTCCGGCTGCGGCAGCTTCATTGAAACGTTTGCCAAAGCGCTGGGCTACAATATCGCCGATTTCGCTAAAATCGGGCTCTTCGACCCGCGGCCTGTCAATCTCGGCTCGCGCTGCACGGTTTTCATGAACTCCAGCGTCAAGCAGGCCCAAAAGGAAGGTGCGACTGTGGCGGCTATCTCGGCCGGCCTCTCCATCTCTATTGTTAAAAACGCTGTTTATAAAGTCATCAGAGCCGCAAGTGCTGATGACTTAGGTAAAAATATCGTCGTCCAGGGCGGGACATTTTTGAACGACGCCGTTTTGCGCGGCTTCGAGCGGGAGATCGGGCGGGATGTCACGCGGCCGACGATTGCCGGGCTTATGGGCGCGTACGGCGCGGCGCTGACGGCGAAGGACTCCGGGAAAGAGTCGTCAACGCTCCTGGACAGCGCGGCCCTTGAACGATTCACGCATACGGCCAAGCCCGTCACCTGTAATGGCTGCACGAACCACTGCAGCATGACGGTCAACACCTTTG
The DNA here is from genome assembly GCA_964544005.1 of uncultured Papillibacter sp. Classification (GTDB taxonomy): domain Bacteria; phylum Bacillota; class Clostridia; order Oscillospirales; family Oscillospiraceae; genus Sporobacter. The sequence goes on along the minus strand of CAZJCH010000544.1, from coordinate 385 downwards.
ACGGCGGCCGCCGCTTCATCTCCGGCAACCGCTGCTCCAAGCCGCTGGGGCTTAAGGCGGCCACCGAGCCGAACCTTATGAAATGGAAATACGATTATCTGCGCGCCTTGAACGGCAAAGGAAAAGGCACCGGCGCGCGGGGCAGGATCGGCATTCCCTTCGGGCTCAACATGTACGAAAATCTGCCGTTCTGGTTTGAATTTTTCACTGCTCTTAACTTCGAGGTCGTTTTGTCTCCCGAATCGTCGCGGAAGCTGTATATCAAGGGCCAGCGGACGATCCCGTCGGACACGGTGTGTTATCCGGCCAAGCTGATGCACGGCCACATTGAGCACCACCAAGTTGCGCGGACCACAGTCGAACGGGTTTCGAACGAAACTCGAGG
>CAZJCH010000543.1:0-1773 GCA_964544005.1 uncultured Papillibacter sp. | reverse complement strand
GCGTGCAAAGCCGCCTTCCGATATTGCGGGGACCGATGTCCTCGTGATCAAGGATTATGAGAACGGCGCTGCTTATGATACGACAACCGGTACGAAAACGGCAATGGAGCTCTCCGGTTCCAATGTCCTGCGCTATGAGACGGCAGACGGCACGGTTGTCATCATCCGCCCGTCCGGCACGGAGCCCAAGGTTAAGGTTTATGTCCTGGCCAATGGACTGAGCAGGGAAGAGTGCGACGCGAAAATTAACAAGTATGAAGAGTGGGCGGAGACGCTGAAGGAATAACGGGAGAGGACGGCCAATGGCCGTCCCTGCGATATGTCATATAGTTTTTTCAGGAGCCGGCTTCCACGCCGGCTCGAACTGTGCCGGCGCGGCGGGGAATTAAGTGCGGAGATACGCGGCACAGGTTACCCCTTCAGACCGCTGCGCGGCCAGCTCCCCCAAGGGGGCGCTCAACGAGAGCGGCCGGGCGTAGTGAGAGCAATGATGGAAGTGAGAGGTTTTTATGCCGGTCGGAATGAGGAATTATACATCGGAGCCGCTGTATACAAGCGACTATCTTAAAGTGCGGAGTTTTTTAAGCGATCTCAACCGCGAAAAGATGATCTACGCCGGTTTTACCTGGGGCAGGTGGGAGTGGATGATCACGCATTCGTCGCTGGATCGTTCGTCGCTGGGCAGGATCGGTATATGGGAGGACAATAATAAAATCGTCGGCCTGGCAACATATGAATCCGTTTTGGGGGACGCGTATCTGTTTACGGCGCCGGGTTACAAGGCGTTGGAGTATCAGATGCTGGAATATGCCAAAACCGCCCTTGCCGGTCAAAACGGCGTGCGCGTGCTGATTGACAACAACGACAGGGAGCTGCAGAGGACAGCGTGTAAATTAGGGCTTACCGCTACAACGGATCAGGAAAACACGGCGGTCATTGATATTTCGGACAACCTTACATACAGGCTGCCGGTCGGATACAAAATCATCAGCATGGCGGAGGGATGGGACTTTTACAAGTACGACGCGGTTATGTGGCGGGGGTTTAATCACAAGGGGCCGCCGCCCGGTACGGAGGAGGATATCAGGATTCGCAGGGAGATGCTGTCCAGTCTGACGATCCTGCCGGAAATCGTGCTCGCTGTCGTCGCTCCTGACGGAAAATATGTATCCCACTGCGGCATGTGGTACACGCCGGGAGACAGTTACGCTCTTGTCGAACCGGTGGCCACCGATCCGGATTACCGCCTGATGGGGCTCGGTAAAGCGGCGGTGCTCGAAGCGGTCAGACGGTGCGGGAGAATGGGTGCGAAGGAAGCGCTTGTCGGTTCGTCGCAGCAGTTTTACTACAATATCGGGTTTTATCCGATACATACGGGGACATGGTGGATTGCGGATTGTTAAGGTATTTTCACGGGGGAACGCACGGCGCGGGAGTGGACGGCCAATGGCCGTCCCTACGACATGTCATATGGTTTTTTGTAGGGCTGGCCATTGGCCAGCCCTTTTTCCGGTACGGCGCGGCCCATTCCCGTGCCGCGCACGAATTATTTTGTCATTTCCTTCAGCTTCTCAGTCAGGCGCCATTTGAGTTCGGCGTGTTTGGATTCGTCGAAGGCAAATTCGGGGCTGGTGCGGTATTCGGGAGGGTAGAGCCAGACGGGCATTTTGCGCAGGTCATCCTCCTCCCAGTCGTAGCGGGGGATGATGTGGGCGTGGAGGTAGGCGTCGGTGTTGCCGAGGATTTCGTAATTAATCCGGAGAGGGGCGCAGA
>CAZJCH010000542.1:0-1785 GCA_964544005.1 uncultured Papillibacter sp. | reverse complement strand
GCGACGCCGTACCTGAACGTTTTCATTTTTTCCTTATAGGCGCAGATCATGACGGCAAAAATCAAAACCTCTGCCAGCTTTGCGATTTCAGAGGGTTGAAAGTTCGTAAAGCCTATGTCTATCCAGCGCCTCGCACCGTTTTCCTGAACGCCGATGATCGGCACAGCCGCCAGGAGTACAACGGCGGCGATGAGTGCCGGCAGCGCCAGCTTCCGGAACGTTTCGACGCGCCATTTTGAAACGAAAAACATCAGGACAACGCCGCTCACGGCAAAGATCATCTGTCTCGAGAAAACATAAAGCGGATTGTTGTTTGTGTAATATGCCCGAGCGAAGCTCGCCGAGAGCACCATGACGACGCCGATTGTAAGGATCACGAGCGTCAGCACGAAAAACGGCAGGTCAATGCTGCCCCGCCTGATATTGACTTCCGCCCGGCTGTCGACAATCTGCCTTGCGTGCGGAATAACGGGAATAGCAACGCTCTCCGCCCTGAGTGGCACGGCCTGTGATGCTCTCATAATTTGACCTCCTGTGCGCTAGCCTGCTGCCTGTTCGCTTCAGACCGGATATCTCGAGCTCACCGCGAAGTAGGATACGACCGCGAAGACCGCAGATACAGTCGTGAACACGAAAAACAGCTTATATTCGCTCCAGCCGCTCATCTCAAGGTGATGATGAAGCGGCGCCATCTTAAAAATTCTCTTGCCCTTTCTCAGCTTAAAGCTGAGGATCTGAATGACATCCGAAAGAATCTCAAGAACATAGATAATCCCGAGCGGCACGATAACGAGCGGAATATCCATCGCAAACGCCATAGCGCAGACGGCGCCCCCCAGGAAGAGAGAGCCTGTGTCGCCCATAAATATACGAGCCGGATGAAAATTGAAAAGGAGGAAGCCCACTAGTCCGCCACAGAGTGCCGCCGCAAAAATACCGAGATACTGGAGACTCCACAAAAATGCGATGGCCGTATAACACACCGCAACCGGAATGGACACCCCGGACACAAGGCCGTCGATACCGTCCGTAACGTTGACGGCGTTGACTGTCGCGACAATAATAAACGCCGCCAGAATAAAGTATAACGGCTCCGGTATCAGTATCGTCACGTTGATAAAAGGGATGTAGAGGTTCGGGTGCAGATAGCCCATCAGGCGCATCAGGAGCACGAACACAACGGCCGCGACGAGCTGTAAAAGAAATTTTTGAAGTGCCGTCAGACCGAGATTCTGTTTTTTCATCAGCTTTTCATAATCGTCAAGAAAACCGATGACCGCAAAAACGAGCGCAAAAGCGAGAACGAATATATGGCCGAATTCGCCCCTGCACATTTCCTCCCAGCCGGCAATCAGGCAGGCCGCAGTGATGCCGGCAATAAACATGATCCCGCCCATCGTCGGCGTCCCCTGTTTACTGCGATGCCACACCGGCCCACACTCTTTAATCGACTGCCCCGCCTTTTTGTGCCGGAGAACCGGCACCAGGATCAGGCCGGCGACGACAGTCACGCCGAGCGAAATAATAAAAGCAGTCAGAAGCCTCAGCATCATATGTGTTCCCTCTCAATATAGGTTTTAATTGATTGCAGGCAGAAAATCTCTGACAACTTCCCTTTCATCGAAATGGTATTTTTCCTTTCCGATGATTTGATATGTCTCATGTCCTTTTCCGGCAAGGATAATAATATCGTTCGGCTGCGCGTTATTAATCGCCCATCCGATGGCCTCGCGCCGGTTTTCAATGACAATATACGGTGTTTTTGTGCCTTTCATACCTGAAAGT
>CAZJCH010000541.1:0-1792 GCA_964544005.1 uncultured Papillibacter sp. | reverse complement strand
CTTTATCAATAATATGACTCTTGCCGGTCAGCCTTGTCTCAGAATGCCTTCACTGTCGTAAAAGGCCTCGCCGGCTTCCCTCAATATTCCCTTGCTGTCGACAAAATTGTCGCCATCCGCCCTTAGATTGCCGACGTGATCGTAATAATTATCGCCGACCTGCCTGACGTTCCCCTGATAATCGATAAAAGCTTCTCCCGGCTCACGTAATCGTCCTTCTCCGTCATAATAGCTTTCCGATTTCGAATACATCTCTTCCTCCCGTTAAGTATGGAAAATTATGATTCCAGCATTATCCTTAATTAAATTTTAACCTTAGGTACGTATGTTGTCAATATAAAAGGTATAGAAACGCAACGTGTTTAAACTATGATATTTTACTTGACTTCGTTTTTCTGATCGTGTAAAATCAGTGTCAAGTGTATTTGCTTAACACAGCATACGTTGGGTGGTGGTCTTGTTGGTGGATGATAAGCTGCAGATGACAATGCTCTTCGATTTTTTTGGCGAGCTGCTCACCAACAAGCAGCGCGAATATTATGACCTGTATCACAACGAAGACCTCTCCCTGTCCGAAATCGCCGAGAATGTCGGGATAACGCGCCAGGGCGTCTATGATATCGTCGTCCGGGCTGAAAATACGATGATGGAAATAGAGGAAAAAACAGGCGTTATTCACCGATTTAACGAAATTCAGACCAAAATTACCAGAGCTGTCAGTCTGGCTGAGGAAATCAAAAAACAAGCTCAGGACGAAACGTCTGCCGAGATGGCGTCCCGGCTCGTCGAATTGCTTTCCTCACTGAAAGGGTAGGTATCCGATGGCATTTGAGAGCTTATCCGAAAAACTGAATGCTGCCTTTAAAAAGCTGCGCGGAAAAGGGCGATTGCACGAAGCCGATATCAAGGAAGCCATGCGCGAGGTGCGTCTGGCCCTCCTGGAAGCGGACGTCAGCTTTAAGGTCGTAAAGGATTTTATAAATACCGTCAGCGCCCGGGCAGCGGGAAAAGACGTCCTTGAAAGCCTGACCCCTGCTCAGATGGTCGTCAAGATCGTCAATGAGGAGCTCTGCGCCCTCATGGGCAGCACAAACGCCAAAATTAAAATCTCTTCGAAGCCGCCCACGGTCGTGATGCTCGTCGGCCTTCAGGGTGCCGGCAAGACAACGAACGGCGCGAAGCTTGCAGCCCTGATGCGAAAAACTCAGAGCAAACGCCCTCTTCTTGTGGCATGCGATATCTACCGCCCCGCCGCAATCAAGCAACTGGAGACAGTCGGTGCACAGCTCGATATCCCCGTTTTCCAGATGGGTACAGCCAATCCCGTCGACATCGCAAAAGCTTCACTTGCCCATGCGCACAAGCACGGCAATGACATCGTCTTACTCGATACGGCTGGGCGTCTCCATATCGACGAGGCGCTGATGGATGAGCTCCGCAATATCAAGGCGGCCGTCAACCCGACGGAGATCCTTCTCGTCGTTGACGCCATGACGGGCCAGGACGCCGTCAACGCAGCCACCGCCTTCAACGACGCCCTGGGTATCGATGGTATCATGCTCACAAAGCTCGACGGCGACGCAAGAGGCGGCGCGGCGCTATCCGTCAAGGCCATCACCGGCAAGCCGGTGAAGTTCGCCGGTACCGGTGAAAAACTGGACCAGCTCGAAGTGTTTCACCCCGACCGGATGGCGTCCCGTATTCTCGGCATGGGTGACATGCTGACGCTGATTGAAAAGGCGGAGCAGAGCTTTGACGAGCAGAAAGCCCGCGAAATGGCCGAAAAGCTGTC
>CAZJCH010000540.1:0-1793 GCA_964544005.1 uncultured Papillibacter sp. | reverse complement strand
GCTTTGCACGCAGGTTCGCCATCAGCTTCTTCATATTCGCCAGGCCTTCCAACCCGGGCATCATAAGATTCAGCGTCTTTTCATTGTAATAACCGTATTTCGGGTACAGCGCCTGCAGCGCGTCAAAAAGCGTCATGCTCTTTCCGGCGTACCAGGCGGCCATCTCCGTCAACAGGAGCGACGCCGTTACTGCGTCCTTGTCCCGCACAAAGTCGCCCAGCATGTAGCCGTACGATTCCTCATACGCGAAGATGACCTTCCCCTCTCCGGACCCCTCCAGCTCGTTTTTCCGCTCCGCCATAAACTTAAAGCCCGTAAACGTATCGATACAGCGGACGCCGTTTGCTTCGGCGACGCGGCGCGCCATCTCCGTCGTGACAATCGTCTTCAGGGCAACCGGATTATCCGGCATGGAACCGGCCCGTTGTTTCGCGCCGATGAGGTAATCCAGGAGCAGCACGCCCGTCTGGTTGCCGGATATGGTGATATAATCGCCCTTATCGTCGCGCACCATGATGCCGACGCGGTCGGCGTCGGGATCGGTGCCGAGAATGAAATCGGCGCCGTTTTCCTTTGCAAGCTTTACGGCAAGGTAAAATCCCTCGGGATTTTCCGGATTCGGCGACGTCACCGTCGGGAAATTGCCGTCGAGCTCCATCTGCTCGGGGACGCAGATCAGGTTTTTGATGCCGAGCCGGCGGAGCGCTTCCGGCACCAGCTTATAACCCGTCCCATGGAAGGGCGTATACACCATTTTAAAGGTGTCGGCGACCTTTTGAACGGCCTCGAAATCATTGGCCTGCGCCATGACGTTTTTCATAAACAGCGCGTCCGTCTCCGCTCCCATGACCGATATGAGGCCTTGCGATACGGCTTCATCATAATCCGCCAGCTTCACGGACGAAAAGACATCCAGCTTCTCCATTTTTGCGGCGATGGACGCGGCGTGGTGCGGCGGCAGCTGCGCCCCGTCGCCCCAGTAGACCTTGTACCCGTTGTACTCCTTCGGGTTGTGGCTGGCCGTGATGTTGATCCCCGCCGTGAGCCCGTATTCCCTGATGGCAAACGACAGCTCCGGCGTCGGCCGGAGCGATTCGAATATTTTGACGCGGATGCCGTTTCCGGCCATGACCCCTGCCGCGTCAACGGCGAATTCACGGCTCCAATGCCGGCAGTCGTAACAAATTGCGACGGAGCCCTGTTCGCCGCGCTCCCTGCAGTAATCCAATATGACCTCGGCAAAGGCCTGCGTCGTATGCCGGACAATGTATCGGTTCATCCGGTACAGCCCGAGCCCCATGACGCCTCTGAGCCCCGCCGTTCCGAACTCAAGCCGCGAGAAAAAGCGGCTCTCGATTTCCTTGCTGTCCGGGATTGCCCGCAGCTCTTCCCTCTCGCCGTTCGTCAGCGCCGGACTGTTCAGCCAATGCGCATATGCTTGCATATAATCCATTCAGTCATCCGTCCTCCGGCCTATTTGTCCCCGATTTCCTCGGCCTCTTCCTCCTCGACGATATCGGCGCTCAGGATATTCCGCGCGTCCTCCAGCATCGTCTCCGGCACAAAAATATCGACGCCGCCCGCCGCGTGCCCGATGATCAGCTTGCCGAATTCCCCGTCGTTCGGATACTGGCAAACGGCAGGGACACCGTATGCCTCCAACAGGCTGAGCGTGATTTCGGTATCCATCGGATTCCCGCCGGCATGCATGAGAAACGCCGGGGTGATCATCTCGCCGTCTTCCTTTTTCGGCCATATATCCGTCAGCTTTTTCTTTTTTTCGAATCCCCAGT
>CAZJCH010000539.1:0-1794 GCA_964544005.1 uncultured Papillibacter sp. | reverse complement strand
CGCTGAAATTGGCCTTTCGCTATCCCAAGCCTTCCCCTGGGGGAAGGTGGCGCGCAGCGCCGGATGAGGGAACCTGTGCCGCGTAACCGGGCACTTGTCAGATACATAAATTTATGAGAGGCGGGGAGCCTTCATTGCTTCTTACTTCACCACAGCGCCCGTTTCCGCCGACGAGACATAGCGCATGTACCGCCCGATATAGCCGCCGAAATCCTTTTTCGGCTTCAGCGCCATCGCCTTTTTGCGGTTATCAAGCTCTTCATCTGAAATCATCAGATCAAGCCTGTATTCGGGGATATTGATGGAAATGATATCGCCCTCTTTGACGTAAGCGATATTACCGCCGCTCTGGGCTTCCGGCGAAATGTGGCCGATGGCCGCGCCGCGGGTCGCACCGGAGAACCGGCCGTCTGTGACGAGCGCCACCTCCTTGTCGAGGCCCATCCCGGCAATCGCGGAGGTGGGGGAGAGCATCTCCCGCATACCGGGTCCACCGGCGGGTCCTTCATAACGGATGACAACAACGTCACCCGGCTTGATTTGTCCGGCGTTGATGGCTGCCTGAGCGTCGTCCTCGCTGTCAAAAACGCGTGCCGGGCCCTTGTGCACCAGCATGTTCTCAGCTACGGCGCTCCGCTTAACGACCGCGCCGTTCGGGGCCAATGAGCCGAAAAGGATAGCGAGGCCGCCCGTCGCGGAATAGGGGGTGTCGATATCACGAATCACCGTATTATCAAGATTTCTGACACCCTTGAGGTTATCCCCGACAGTTTTGCCCGTCGCCGTGATGAGGTCGGTGTCAAGGAAGCCTTTCTTGCTGAGCTCTGCCATCACCGCGTGGACGCCGCCGGCGGCGTTGAGGTCCTGAAGGTGGTGCTTGCCGGCCGGTGCCAGTTTACAAAGATTCGGCGTTCTCTGGCTGATTTCATTGATCTTCTTCAGTTTGAATTCAACACCGGCCTCATTGGCAATCGCCGCCAGATGCAGGACTGAATTTGTCGAGCAGCCCAGCGCCATATCGACGGCCAGCGCGTTCGCGAAAGCCTTTTCGTTCAGGATATCAAGCGCTTTGATGTTATTATCCAAAAGCTCCATGATCTTTTCACCGGCCTGTTTGGCAAGCCGCGTGCGATGGGCGTAAACGGCAGGAATCGAGCCGTTGCCCGGAAGCGCCATTCCGATGGCTTCCGACAGGCAGTTCATGGAATTGGCAGTAAACATGCCGGAGCAGGAGCCGCAGCCGGGGCAGGCGTTGTCCTCGTAATAATCCAGCTGGGTGTCGCCGCATTTTCCGACGTTATAGCTGCCTACCGCTTCGAAGACACTGTTAAGATCCATGGGCTGGCTGTTCGTGTCGCAGATGGAGAGCATCGGGCCGCCGGAAACGAAGATCGACGGCAGGTTGAGCCGCGCGGCCGCCATGAGCATACCGGGGATGATTTTGTCGCAGTTGGGGATGAAAACCAGCGCGTCAAAGCAGTGGGCGCGCACCATGCACTCGATACTGTCTGCGATGAGCTCGCGGGAAGCCAGAGAGTATTTCATGCCCTCGTGGCCCATGGCAATCCCGTCGCAGATACCGATGGTGTTAAACTCCAAGGGCGTCCCGCCGGCAGAAAGCACCCCGTCCTTGACGGCTCGTGCAATTGTTTGCAAGTGTATATGCCCGGGGACGATCTCGTTAAACGAATTGACGATGCCGATAATCGGCTTCCTGATCTGTCCGCTCGTCAGTCCCGTCGCCTTCAATAACGACCGGTGCGGCGCCCGTCCCACGCCCTCCTTGATTTTGTC
>CAZJCH010000538.1:0-1798 GCA_964544005.1 uncultured Papillibacter sp. | reverse complement strand
CCGGCCTCTTGGTCCCGAACCAAGCGCGATACCAAACTTCGCCACACCCCGATATTCAATTTAATAGGGTCTGTAAAGACCCCAACGTGACGTGATAACGACCCGTGAAATGTAGCATAAAACACTTTTGGCATACTGTCAAGGGTTTTTTGAGATTTGCCGATAAAAAGAATACCCGTCGGGCTGCCGCCCGGCAGGTATTCATTCAGCTGTCACCAGTTCATGACAAATAAACCGGATCTGTCGGTGAAGGAACCGACAATGATCATGATGAAATCAACAATCGCGCCGATCCCAAAAAAGCCCACGGTTAAAAGCCATATAATGCCCGTGCCTGTTTTTCCCACATAAAATCGGTGTAAACCGAGGTATCCAAAAAAGAAACTGAGCAGCAAAGCCGCGAGTCTGCTCTTTGGCGATACGGGTCTGCTATACATATAACCACTCCAAACTCTATATCATTATCCCTGTACGTTATTATATATGATAACGGTTGAAATAAAAATTTAGGGATGGTAGAATTACTATTAAAATCACATTAAAATGGCGGAACGGAGTTATATGAACAACATATATGAAAGATTGGAAAAGAGCTTAAAGACAATCCGTAAAAAAACGGATTTTGTTCCGAAGGTGGCGCTTGTGCTTGGCTCGGGGCTTGGCGATTACGCAGATGGAATCCAGCTTGTATCGAGCGTCGATTATAGCGATATCGACGATATTCCGGTCAGTACTGTTCCGGGACACCGCGGGCGCTTTGTCTTTGGCTATGTAAAAAACGTGCCTGTCGTCGTCATGCAGGGCCGCGTTCACTATTACGAGGGCTATGCGGTCAGCGATGTCGTCATGCCGGTCCGCCTGATGAGAATGCTGGGGGCGGAGTGCCTCTTTTTGACAAATGCCTCGGGGGCAATCAATACCGCTTTTTCAGCGGGTGATTTTATGCTCATCCGTGACCACATACTATTCAATGTGCCGTCGCCGCTCATTGGCGCAAATATCGATGAACTCGGCACGCGATTTCCCGACATGAGCCACGTTTACAATGAGGAGCTTATGGAGGCTGTACGCGGTGCCGCCGGCAGTTTGAAATTAGAGCTGCAGGAAGGCGTTTATATCCAGGTCGCTGGGCCAAATTTTGAAACGCCGGCGGAAATCAGGGCATATGGAACGCTGGGGGCCGATGTTGTCGGCATGAGCACGGCTGTCGAGGCGATCGCGGCCAATCATATGGGAATGAAGATCTGCGGCGTCTCCTGTATCGCCAACATGGCGGCTGGGATATCGAAAACACCGCTGACACACGCCGAGGTACAGGAAACGGCCAACAGAGTTTCGGTGCCTTTCAAAAAGCTGATAACGGAGTCAGTCATCAGAATCAATGATATTCTATAGCGCAGACAGAACTTACGCAGAGGCCTTGTGCCTCTGTTTTTTGTTTGTATAAAAGCTTTGTCACAAAAGATGCGAGGGTAAACTTCCATAAATTGCATATGCTCGTACAAAAATGAATATAATTACTTTAGTGAGGTGAAATGAATTGGACAGGTACAGGCCTTATAACGGGAGAAGAAGCATATCCCGCCGCCGGCATTCGACAGGGACCCGCTCAGACACGAACAAGTCTTCGGGAAGAGCGATTAAGCTCTTTATCTGTGCCGGCCTGTTTGTGATCGCTGCGGTCATGAAGCTGTTGTTTCCGTCGGCGATCGAGGCTGTGGGCGACAAAATCAATTCCGTCGTCAATTACAGGGCGGCACTGACGGCGATCGGACAGGGCATTTCCGGTGAGAAGAAA
>CAZJCH010000537.1:0-1800 GCA_964544005.1 uncultured Papillibacter sp. | reverse complement strand
ACCCACGGCCCGAGCTTCCGCCCGCCGATAAAGAAATTCTCCGAATCCTTATTCGCAAATCTTGTAAAGTAGACGCCGATGACGATCATTGCTGCCATGTACACAATCATAGTGATCAATGTCTGAAGGGAAGTGCTCATATAATTCCATCCTCTCCAATACTGATAGGCCACCCTGTAAGGTGAATGCATGTTATGTTATCATATATTGAAGACAAATGGACATAAAAATTCATCTGTTTCGATTTTTTTGTATAAAATCTCAAAAATAGGCGGCTCTTAATTATGTAAAATGGAAGCGCGTGATGATCAGTCTTCGACGCGCCGGCATATACTATAACGGAATATTCCCATTGACATGATTACCCTCCTCAATAAAGCATGCCTCCTGCAGGGGCTTCGGCCGGGCGGGAGGCCTTTTTATTTGACTTTGGACAAAAAAAGTATATATTAAGAAAAGGATCGTATAAATAGAGCGAAAGGGTGGATTCATCATGTCATGGTATTGGTATATCATTCTTGCCGCCATCATCATCCTGTTTTTCGCAGGAATCAAAATTGTCAGGCCAACCCACAGGGGACTCATTGAAACCCTCGGCAAATATACAGGCTTTGCAAATCCGGGCTTCAATTGGATCATCCCGGTCATCCAGAAAATATATATTGTGAATATAACGGAGCAGATGATCGACGCCGAGCCACAGGTCATAATCACGAACGACAACTTGAACGCCACAGTGGACGCGCAGGTTTATTTCAAGGTGAAATATGACGAGGAGAGCGTTAAAGCCTCCCTTTACAACGCCAATGATTACTATTACCAGGTGGTCAATCTGGCGCGGACGACGCTCCGTAATATTATCGGCACCATGTCCCTACGCTCGGCCAACAGCGAACGCGGCGTCATCAACACCGAGCTCTTACATACCCTCGAAAACGAGACGAGAAACTGGGGCCTTGAGATCACGCGCACGGAGCTGAAGGAAATCGACCCGCCGAAGGACGTTCAGGAGACGATGAACAAGGTCGTCAAGGCGGAAAACGAGAAGATCGCCGCCATCGACTTTGCCACCGCCACAGAGACGGCGGCCGACGGCGTCAAGCGCGCTGAAATCAAAAAAGCCGAGGGCATCAAGCAGGCAAAAATCCTCGCCGCCGAAGGCGAAGCGCAGGCCATCAAGCTCGTCAACGAGGCCGCCCAAAAATATTTCGTCGGCAACGCCCAGCTCCTGCGTCAGCTGGAGGCTGTTGAAACGTCGATGAAAAACAATGCTAAAATCGTCGTTCCCACCGATTCACAGCTCATCAACGTCATCGGCGAGATGGCCGGAGTCCTCCCCGTCAGCAAGAAATAAGGCAGGGGCACGGATCATCCGCCTTGCTCAAGCTCATAAAACGGAGCCCCCATTTTTGATATGGGGGCTCATTTTTGATCTGCATCGTCTTCAATTATAAAAGCGGAAAAATACGGCGTTCTCCACGCTGATCGGTTTTTCCGTCCTCACGCTCTCGCCGTTTGATGAAAACCTGCCGTTGGTATACCAGTAATGGCCTTTCTCCAATTCTGAAAGAAGCTGCTCACTCGTATACCCTGTTAATAATTCGTCCATAATCGTTCTCCTTTCTGAACGCTGACAACAGCTCTTACATTAATAGCATACCACACTATGCAATATATACAACAATAATCTAAAAATTAACGATATTACTATTTATTTTAACAATAATTTGACCTCGCACCCGTAGGGGCAGACCTCGTGTCCAATGTCATTAAGATAAGTAAATAATGAAAAACAGCCGC
>CAZJCH010000536.1:0-1800 GCA_964544005.1 uncultured Papillibacter sp. | reverse complement strand
TGCCGTTATTGCCGTTGTTGTCATTATCGCCGTTATTGCCGTTATTATTGTTGCCGTTACCGGGCTTGTCCGGTGATGCCGGTGCGGACGGGGCTGCGCCCGGCGACGGCGAGGGGGAAGGACGCGGATCCGCCTCCGTATTGTATTTATTGTGCTGGCCGTTGTTTTCTTTCTTAAGCCCGATAAACTTCTTTTGAATTTCAGAAACGGCCGCGTTCATATAATCCTCTGTTTTGATTGACGGGTCGAACTCCTGAAGCTTCTGAATCAAATTAAGCTTTCCCGGCGTGATACCAAGCGCGATGGCTTCGTCACGCCTGTCCAGAGAAATATTGTCTGTTTCAATCGTCGCCGTGTCGTTTTCCGACTCAATGGCGTCTTCGGCGCCGGCCTGGGCTGCCGTTTCAAGCGTCTCCGCCTTCTGCTTATTATTTGTCTCAGACGTGACGGAAATAAATGTCGAGCCGTCATCTTTGATATAGCCGTTCTGCGACGCTGATTTTACAATCTGTCGGACTGCACTCTCCACGTTTTTATTAAAGAGCGACAAGCCTGCGATGACCATTTCACCGTCAGTGTTGTAAGCCTTGACTGTCACAACCTTGTCAAACGCGTTAATGCCGAGCTCCACGCTGGGATTGATATCGACGGATACATATGATGTTGGGGTTACATAATAGGCGTAGCCGCCGACGGTAAGCGCGCATAGTATGACAGCGGCACAGGCTGCCGCAGCCAGCCTTTTGACAAATACCGGCCGGCCTCTGTCGGCAGACAGGGCTTGAGCCGAGCCGATGTGCGTTGCTTTACTCAACACGTATTCAGCCGTTTTCTTCTTCAGGCTTTCATCGGCCCGTATCTGATCAAGCGCTTTTTTCAAAACTTTTTCCATTTACCTAACACTCCAGTTTTTCTCTCAGCATTTTTTTGGCTCTGTGTAGATATGAATAGATTGTGTTTTCTTTTGTTTTAAGGATTCCGGATATTTCCGGTACTGAATAACCCTCGTAATAATGGAGATAAACAGTATCCTTATATTTTTGCGGAAGCGCCAATATTTCACGTATAATATCATTGTCTGTTTCATCCTCAAATGTTAATTCGATATCGTCAAGGGGAAAGACCCGGCTTCTGAAGAAGCTTTTATGGAGATCCTTGCATTTGTTGATCGCGACTCTGATGAGCCAGGACTTCTCGTGCGCGTCGCTTTCAAAGCTCATCTCATACCTAAAGAGCTGCAGAAATACGTCCTGAAAAACATCCTCGACGTCGAAGGTGTTTTTAAGATACATAAAGCAGACGCGGCGAACCGTATCCGCGTATTTATCCAGCGCTCTGACAACGCGGTCGTTTCGTTCCGTATCGAGTTTATCCATTGTCTGTCCCCTCTGATTATAATACGAATGAGGATGTCGATTCCTTGCACAGTGAATAAAAAATATCAAAAGATAAGGCAGCGGGCCGAAAATCGGGCAGGCTGCCTTCGGTTATTGAGAAATAAATCTGCCGCATTTATTCAGCTGATGAATAGGGAGTAGAAGATTTTATACGTTTTCTCCATTCCCTCCAGGAACGGTGTATATTCGAAATCAAATGTGTCGGAAAATTTCTGGCCGCTGTAGAGCATATCGTCCGTCAGAGGGAAGGGGAGAGGGATATTTTCGTCCAGAACTTCTTCGACCGTCACGGGCTTTGTCATGAACGGCCCGTTGTTGAACTTCTCGAACGCCTCCAGCAAAACGGAATAGGTCACCTCATCCGGCGCTGAAAGGTTGAAAACTTCATTGTATGCTTTCTCGT
>CAZJCH010000535.1:0-1802 GCA_964544005.1 uncultured Papillibacter sp. | reverse complement strand
GTTCGGTCGTCTCGTCATTTTTCAGAACCTTGAGTCTGGCCGTGTTGACACCGCAGATCTCGACCTTTCCCGCCAACGAATAGTCCCTCCCCGTTTTATGGCAACGTGCCAATGTCGGCAACGTGCCAATGGAAATATGACTGTTTCGAGAGTCAGTATTTCCGCGGGGAGGGTTTTTAATACTCTTGACGCGTCAACGCCAATTTTGGGGCTTCTGACGCATAACGGCGCGTTTTCTGCGTATACTATTAGGTTGAGTCCGCACATGGGTGTGACAGATGAACCATTTTGAGTAAACCAACCGAAAAGATACATACTAAACTGCGGAACGCAGTGTTGCACTGCAGAAAGGAGTGTTCAGATGGAGGCACCAGGTAAAGGCATCCTTAAGGTTGTCAGCATTCTATTCATCATCTTCGGCGCGATCGCGACTGTTATATCGCTTGTCGTTTTACTCGGCTCGGCGGCGCTTTTCGCACCTTACAGCGGTTTCATCGGCGCTGTGGGCGGCATACTGATGGCCGCGGCTGTTTTAGGGCTGATCGTCAATGTACTTGAGCTGATTGTCGGTATCGCCGGTTTGAAAAGAAGCGGCGACCCGAGGAAGTCCGGTTATTTTATAACAACCGGTATCATTATCAGCGCGCTTGCATTGATATCTATGATCATCGGTATCTCAGGCGGTAAAATTGGATGGACAAGTCTCGTCAATTTCGTACTGGCGATCCTTTATATTGTCGGCGGCGCCACGAACAGGAGGGCCGCCCTCGAATAATAATAGCTTTTATTTGCTAACCGCCGGCCCAGGCCGGCGGTTTTTTTATGCGGTGCATGTCAGCTGTACGCGAATTCCTTTAAGGCGTTGATGTCTAATATATCGATTTCCTTGTATCTTGTATCGAGCCAGCCTTTCTTGCGAAATTGGCTCAGCGTTTTGCTTACCGTGACTCTGGTCACGCCGATACGTTCGCCGATCTCCTCGTGGGTGCAGTCAATTGTCCGCGCGGAGGGATTGTAGTTCTCAACAAGAAAGCGCGCGAGGCGCTTGTCGGCTTGTTCAAAGGCCAGCCAGTCGATGCGCGACGACAGGATTTGAATTGTTTTGGATAGATACTCCAGGAGTTCAATTGCGAAATCGGGCCGCAGCTGGAAAAGCCCCGCCATCGCCGGCCTATCGACGGCGATGATCTCGGACGGCTGAAGGGCGACGGCGGATGAGGTTCTCGGCGTTCCGCAGAAAAAAGACGCTTTGCCAAAGAGACTCCCCTTTGTCAGTGTGACCAGCGTTTTGTCGAAGCCGCACTGGGAGGCGATAAATACTTTGACCTTGCCGGACTTCAGAAAAAAGACGTGATCAGCCGCGTCCCCCTGCTGGTAAATCAGCTGGTTTTTTTGATACACGACGGGCGGCTGCAACGATTCAAACAGCTCTCTGTGCTTCACGGCGAAGCTGTCGCCGTCGATATGAAAAAGCTCCACCGCATCACCTCATTTCTGCCAATAATTGTATCATACTTTACATTCTTCTGACAAGACGCATCGTAGTATAACCTTGCAATAAAAAATATTGGGGGGGCGTTTGTGTGTCTGACTGGAAGCCTGATTCTTACCTGAAATTCGGAAACGAGCGGACGCAGCCCGCGATCGATTTGGTGACAAG
Source organism: uncultured Papillibacter sp. (assembly GCA_964544005.1). Taxonomy (GTDB): domain Bacteria; phylum Bacillota; class Clostridia; order Oscillospirales; family Oscillospiraceae; genus Sporobacter. Next base: position 142 of record CAZJCH010000535.1, on the reverse strand, counting down.
AATCCAGCTGAATGCTCCAGGCCGAATCATCGATATCGGCTGCGGACCGGGCAACAGCACGGCCGTGCTTAAAGAAAGATGGCCGGATGCCGACATCATCGGGCTGGACAGCTCGGCGGCAATGATCAAGAAGGCAAAGGAT
>CAZJCH010000534.1:0-1808 GCA_964544005.1 uncultured Papillibacter sp. | reverse complement strand
CAGATCGAAATTACCTGATTTTGCGAGCTCAACGGCTTCTTCGCCGTCATAGGCAACCTCTACCTGATATCCTTCTGTTTCCAGATTGAACTTAATACCCTTGACAAGAAGCTTTTCATCGTCGACAACCAAAATTTTCATTTCATCACCCTTATCCGACAGTAATCATATCTTTCACTGCGGCGAATTTCTTTTCGCCGATACCGTCCACATCCATAATCTGTTCGATGCTTTTGAAGCCGGCGTTTAGGACTCTGTAATCTATAATACTCTGCGCCAGGACAGGCCCGATTCCGGGGAGTTCGTCGAGCTCGCTGAGCGACGCCGTATTGATATTGATTTTATACGATTGGATTATTCCGGAAGGCGAAACCGTATCGGAAATCGGAGCCGCCGAGGTATCGGTCAAAGGCTCGTCCGCACCCGGAACCGATTTCGACGCGGCCGCCTCAGCATGCATAACGCCCGATTCCGTTTCGGGGCTGACATGCGCGTCCGCCGATGCCGGTGCGGATGATGCTGTCATGGCAGGTGCCGCCAAGGCAGGCACTGACGGCTGCGCGAGCTTTTCAAAGGAAATGACCTGAACGGAAGCCCCCCTGCCGATAAAGTAACCGGCGGTGAAAAAAAGGCAGAGGAATGTAATGGCAATGACAACGCGCTCCGCTTTCTTCAGATTTATCATGTTGGCACCGTTCTTTCGAAAGTATAAAGTATAATTCGAAAAATCGTCATGCATTGTTGCTTATGTGGCATATTGTTTGATATACTGATATATGTAGTTCGAGCTCTGATAAGGAATTAATTCACATTATATCATAACATACGGGAGAAATGTATGAGGAAATTTAATATTTTCACCGTATTTTTACTAACAGCGCTCATGGTGCTTTCGTTAGCCGCTCCCGCGGCATCGGCGCTCTCCGACCCGGATATTAAGGCCGAAACCGCGCTTCTGGTGGAAACGAAATCCGGCAAAATCCTGTATGAGCATCGTAAAGACGCGCGTGTTGCCCCCGGAAGCATAACAAAGGTCATGACGCTCCTCCTAGCGGTATTGGAGGTTGAAAACGGACAGGCTGCCCCTAAGGATAATATTACCGCGTCGGAGACCTTTTTAAACGGCATGAGTGAGGATGCGCCCACACAAAACATAAAGCCGGGCGAATCAATGAGCTATGTCGATTTAATGTACTGTGCATTTATCGCCTCAGCAAACGACGCGTGCAATATTCTGGCCGAAACAATCAGCGGCAGTATTCCGGGGTTTGTCACAAAAATGAACGAAAAAGCGGAAGAGCTGGGGTGCGGCGATACACGCTTTTTGAATCCCGGCGGGTTGACCGACCCCGGCCAGTATACGACGGCATGGGATCAGTACCTGATTTTTAAAGAAGCCGCCGCGCATCCGTTATTTCTTGAAATCGCCGGGACGGTGTCATATACAGCGCCGGCCGACGATGATTCACCCGAGCGCATCCTGTCAAATCCCAATGATTTGCTTCGAAGCGACAGCGTGTATTATTATAAGCATTGTGCTGCCGGCATGACGGCGTCGTCCGGCGACTACGGCAGCAGTCTTGTCTCATACGCCAAAGGCAACGACCTGTCGGCCAAGGTCGGTTTCGAGACCCTCAACGACCAGTTGGAAAGCGTGCCACGCATCAGCGCCAACAAGTTCGTCCAGGCCCAGCGCGATGTGCTCGCTGCCCAGTTCAATCTGGCCGAAACCAAGATGCAGCCACGCCACGCCGAACGCGTCGCCGATGCCAAGCACCGTCTGGCCGCTGAACTGGACGAGGAAATCG
>CAZJCH010000533.1:0-1816 GCA_964544005.1 uncultured Papillibacter sp. | reverse complement strand
TTCATCAGCACAGTTTCGGATATTATTAACCATGCCAACCCATTTCATTTGATTGCGGGCTTTCAGTTCCTCGTTTATGTCAAACAGTTTCATTAATAGGCGGCTCCCTTATCCTTGATGTGTACAATGCGTCCGACGACGGACAGGCGGCCTTCACAATAGAGTGATACGGCCTCCGGGAGGATCTTCCATTCGACCTCTTCCATAATTCGTTTCTGAAGCGAATTCGGTGTGTCGTTCTCGCGTATGTCAATAGCCCGCTGGATGATGACGGGGCCGGCGTCCGCCACGGCGGTGGCGAAATGGGCGGTAGCGCCGGATACCTTGACGCCGTAATTCAGGGCTTCCTCATGGACGCGGATGCCGTAAAAGCCTTCCCCGCAGAAGGAGGGGACGAGCGACGGGTGGATGTTGATGATCCTGTTTTCAAAGGCCTCGATGACCGGGGAACCGAGCACAACCATAAAGCCTGCCAGGACGACGAGCTCGATATCAAGGCTCTTCAGCTTTTGATAGATGGCTTCGTTGAACCCTGCGCGGTCGGGGAAGTTTTTATACTCCACGACGAAGGTCGGTATCCCAGCGCTTTTTGCCCTTGTGAGTGCAAAGGCTTGCGGCCGCGAAGAAATGACGGCGGCCAGCTCGCAGTTTTTTATTTTTCCGAAATTATGGGCGTTGATGATTGACTGAAGATTTGTGCCGTCTCCCGAGACAAGGACAGCCGTTCTTACCAATTGAACTCAACTCCTTTATTGCATGTGTCGCTGCCGTCGGCTGCGACACTTTTTTTACAGCTTCCGATTACATACGGGTGTTCGCCGATCTGGATGAGCGCGTTTATGATATTGCCGGCGTCATTGCTGTCGACGGCCATCACAAGCCCGATGCCCATATTGAAGGTGTTGTACATGTCGCGTATCGGTATATCGCTTTTTGAGGATAGATAGGCAAAAACAGGGCTCTCCGGGAAATCATGCGGGCGGATGACCGCTGTGATGCCTTCCGGCAGCATGCGGGGGACATTTTCATACAGACCGCCGCCGGTGATATGGCAGATGCCTTTGATATCCATTTTAAGCGTTTTGATGAGGTGCAGGACCTGGCGGACATAGATACGCGTCGGCTTTAAAAGCGCTTCGCCAAGCGTGCCCGAGAGCTCCGGCACGTATTCATTCAGCGTCTCGGGATTCAGGTCAAGCACTTTCCGTATCAGCGAGAAGCCATTGGAGTGAAGACCTGACGATGCGAGCCCGATCAGCCGGTCTCCGGCCTTGATGGTGCTGCCGTCAATGATTTTGTCGTGGTCGACGACGCCCACGGCGAAGCCTGCCATATCATACTCATCCTCGGGATAAAAACCGGGCATCTCGGCCGTCTCTCCGCCGATGAGCGCGCAGCCGGCCTGCTTGCAGCCCTCGGCGATGCCCTGTACAATTTTTTCCGTCCTCTCCGGCAGGTTTTTGCCCATGGCGAGGTAATCAAGAAAGAAGAGAGGCTCTGCGCCCGAGCAGATGATGTCGTTGACACACATGGCGACGCAGTCGATGCCGACGGTGTGGTGCTTGTTCATCATAAAGGCGATTTTCAGCTTCGTCCCGACACCGTCCGTACCCGAGACGAAAACGGGACGCTTCATGCCTTCAAAATTCGGCTCGAAGAGTCCGCCGAAGCCGCCGAGGCCGCCCAGGACGCCGGGACGGTAGGTGCTCTGAACGAGTGGCTTTATCCGTTCAACCGACTCATAGCCGGCTGTCACGTCGACGCCGGCGGCGGCGTAGCTTTCTGATTGCGATTTGTGCATAGGGATTACTCCTTT
>CAZJCH010000532.1:0-1826 GCA_964544005.1 uncultured Papillibacter sp. | reverse complement strand
AATGGGTCTCGAGCGTGTCGTTCTCTCCAGACTCGGAATGAGCGCCATCCTGCACGATATCGGCAAGGTATTCGTCAACAAAAATATCGTCAACAAGCCGGATATCCTGACGGATGAAGAGTTCGAGGAAATGAAAAAACATTCGATGCTTGGATTTAATTATGCAAAAGATAAGTTCAAGCTGCCGACGACGAGCTATATCGGCATCCTCGAGCACCACGAGAAGTTTAACGGAACGGGCTATCCGCATGGAAGGAGCGGCTATGGAATCTCAACGTTCGCCAGGATCATCACGGTGGCGGACATTTATGACGCGCTCTCCTCGGAAAGGCCTTACAGAAAAGCGCTGAGCCCGTCCGAAGCAATGGAATACATCATGGGCGGCTCGGGATCGCTGTTTGACCCTGACATCGCCGGTATGTTTATCCGCAAAATAGCGCCGTATCCGATCGGCACGACGGTGAAGCTCTCAAACGGCTGTACGGCGATCGTTTTGGAAAACTACGAAAACTACTGCCTGCGGCCGCGCGTCCGGGTTTACAGAGAAAACGGCAGGGACATTGAGCCGTACGAGCTCAACCTTATGTCCGATTACAGCCTGTTGAATATTGTAATTGAGGATGTCGCCGATGAGCCTGAGGATATCAATTGAGTTGTTTCAGCAAAAAAGGCTACAAAAAATTCAGGGAGGGCGAATGCCCTCCCTGATCGTTCCCATAATTACTGCTGCTTGTGATACTTGCGGTACTCCGAAATCGTCATCCCCTCGTTTTCCTTAAAGAGGCGGTAGAGCGTCTGCGGGGCGGAAATACCCACCAGAGCGGCGACCTCCTCTACCGGCTTGTCCGTATCGCACAAGTAGTTTTTGGCATAATTCAACCGGTAAATACTGAGTGTTTTCCGGAAGCTTGTGCCGAAGTAATCGCTGAAGATCCGAGTGACGTGCCGGGGCGTGATATGAAAGGCCTTTGAGACGTCCTCAAGAGAGATGTTTTCGTGGTAATGGCTGTGCATATATTTTGTAATCTCAATGGCCAGATTCGCCTGACCCGCACCCGGCTCGGACGTTACGGCTGCCGTATCCGCCAAAATATTGCGCAGCAGCTTCACGAAATATTCCCGGCAGTAATCGGCGAGAATGATCTGCCAGCCGATTTGTTTTTCAGCGTATTCCCGCTGTAATTGAAAGAGGATATCCCGACAGTTATTCTTATCCTCGGCGATGACATAGAGCTGTTCCTTCAGCGCGTTTTCAAAAAGACTGAAAAATTCGTGCTCCGGCGAGCGGCGTCGGGCAACGGCTTCGGTGTTCTTGTGGATACCGAAGACAAACACAACGTAGACCTTCGGCTCGTCGGGGTTGTAGACAGCGCCGTGGGATACGCCGGGCGGAATAAGGATAAAGCGGTTCGGCAGGAGCAAATGCTCCTGCCCGCCGATGCACATGCGTATCCGGCCCTCCAGAATGTAATAGATTTCGTAATTTAAGTGGGTATGCGTGAATTCCACGCACGTTTCGTCCAGCTTCTCCAAATATCTGACGGAGAGGTCGTAATCCGACATCTGTATCGGAATCTGAAACGGTATATAAAGGCTGCCTTTTTCACCATTATCCATATACACACTCCCCGGAAATACTGTATAATTGATCCTGCAAACCATTATAACAACAATATTTTCGCATAACAAGCCGATTTTCCGCCGTGCTCCTTCAAACGGACGCAAACACGCTAATGATGTCTTGCCGGACGATTGAATTGTATGGCGGTAAATAATATAATTCATATGATGAGTATTGGTTAAAGGAGGATTACTTTATGAAATCG
>CAZJCH010000531.1:0-1832 GCA_964544005.1 uncultured Papillibacter sp. | reverse complement strand
CGTCACAACGGTCTTTTCCATGGGTGCGCATTTTGCCCTATCCTTCCGAAATACGATCAGCAGGACGAAGGCCGCTGCAACGGCGCTGATCTCGACGACCCAGAACAGTCCCGGCCTGCCCCTATACACGAAAAAATCGAGAAAGTCAAGATTGGCATACCCGCCAAGGAGTATCGACGTCGTGTCGCCGACCAGAGTGGCTGCGCCCTGAAGATTCGAGGAGATCGCAATGGCAATAATGCTCAGTACAGGAGACATGTTCAGCTTTTTGGAGATGGTCAGCGCGACGGGCGCCACCATAAGAACGGTGGCGACGTTGTCGACAAAGGCGGAAATGATGCCGGCAAACAATGAGAGCGCGATGATGACCCATTTGACGTTCGGCATTTTCTTGATGATGATATCCGCCAGCAGCGCCGGCATTTTTGATTCAATGAAGAAAAATACAATGCCCATGGTTCCGGCAATCATCATGATGACGTTCCAGTCGACGGATGAAAAGACATCCTTCAATGGCAGAATGCCGAGAATGACGAAGATGGCGGCCGACACCACCGCAATGTGCGCCCGGAATTTCGGCAGCACCAGCAGCAGGATATAGGTCGCCAGGAATAAAATGAGGGCTAAGACCATAAAATCTCACCTTTGCAATAGAATGAGCCGGACAACAGGATTCATTATAAACGCAAAAAAGATCATTTGCCAGAGTAAAATGCTTTTTATCGACAAAAAAGGCGGGTGCGCTTCAATGCTCTTAAGATCATGACGGTCAAATAAAAAGGCTCCCACGAGATCGCATGTAATGCGATCTCGTGGGAGCCTTGGTCTACCATAATTGCCTTTCTTTATAGCATTAGGAGCAGCCTGGCCGTTTTTATCTTATGCCTTTGGAAACCGTACGGTAATCGTCGTTCCAGCTCCAAGCTTGCTCTGAAGCTCGATTTCGGCGTTGTGGTAAAGCGCCGCGTGCTTGACGATCGAGAGGCCGAGGCCGGTGCCGCCCGTATCCCGGGAATGGCTCTTGTCCACCCGGTAAAAGCGTTCGAAAACGCGGCTTTGGTCCTCCTTGGGGATACCGATACCCGTATCCGCGACGGAAAGCGCAGCGCCGCCGGTATCGGCGGAGACGGTCACAACGACGCGGCCATCCCGGCGGTTGTATTTTATGGCGTTGTCGATGAGATTATAGACGATCTCATGCAGGAGTTGCCGTACTCCGGTGACGTATGCTTCCTCTCCCGTGATATTGAGCGCGACGCTGCATTCCTCCGCGCGGCCTTTCAGCTGCCCGGCAACCTCACCGGACAGCGCCTTGAGCGGCACCTCCTCCTTCGGCAGCTCACGGTTTATTTCGTCGAGCTGCGACAAGCGCATAATGTCGCTTATAAGCGTTACGAGACGGCAGGCCTCATCGTGGATGCGCCCAGCAAAGCGGGGCAGGTCCTCGTCACGGACAAGGCCGTTTTCGATAAGCTCGGCGCTGCCCATAATGGACTGCAGCGGCGTTTTCAGCTCATGGGAGACGTTGGCCGTGAACTCCCGCCGGAGCTTTTCTGTGTGGCTGCGCTCGGTGATGTCGATCGCCAGCAGGACCGTGCCGCCGACCTGGCCGGCGGATACGACGGGGCTCGCAACAAAATGATACGTCCGGCCGGTGCGCTCCACGGTTGTCTCGGCGCGCCTGCCGGCGGTGGATTCTTTGACAAGCTCCCTTATAGGCAGGCTCCTGTCGACGGTCAATATATCCTTTCCCGCAACGCCCCCGTCGACGCCGTAAAGGCGGGCGGCGCTCTTGTTCATGCTGAGGATTATACCGTTTTTGTCAAGAAGGA
>CAZJCH010000530.1:0-1844 GCA_964544005.1 uncultured Papillibacter sp. | reverse complement strand
TCCTGGCAGCCGATGATGCCGTAGTCCCGGGCGTCGCGCAGAGAAAAGCCGCGCTCGGCCATGATCGTCGGAATAATAACCTCGTCGTTTTGATAAAGCGGCAGGCCGCCGACGAGCTTGGAGGTGGCGATGGCGCAGTCCCAGAGCTTGTCGGGGCTGTTTTTATTGAAGCGCAGAGATATAGTAGGGTCATGGAGCTTTAAGCGGCCTACGGTCTCCAGGGCCATATAGGTGACGGGATTGGTGGCATCCTCGCCGGTGTCGGGGTCAACGCCGCCCAGTGTCGTGTGTTGGTAGGTGTTGCCGATGCCGGTGATGGTGACGATTTTAGCGGGCGCGGCGCCATAAAAGCAGTTGGCTTTTAAAAAGAACGCGTCCACAATTTCCTGCGCCTGATCGAGGGTCAGCTTGCCTTCGTCCAAATCCTTCTGGAGGTACGGCCAGGTGTACTGGTCGAAGCGGCCAAGGGAGGGGGAGGGAATGAGGGTTTCAAGGGTAATGAGCAGTTGGTACATGATGGCGCCCTGACAGGCCTCCCAGAAGCTCCTGGCTGGGTTTTCAGAGAGGTTTTTTAAGCCATCCGCCATGAATTCCAGCTCTTTTCTGCGCTTGGGGTCTTTGCACTCGGCAGCCTTGGCTGCGACGGCGTCGGCATAGCGCCCCACAAAAATCATCGCCGACTCGGCGGAGAGCTGCGCCGATTTATAGAACATGTATTTATTGACGTCGTCACCCATCGTGTTGCCGCGGTGGGCGTTGAGCCAGTCGGTGGCCTCCTGCCAGAGAGCCTTGTAGCCGACCTTTAAAATCTTGGGATAACCGGCGATGAGATGACCGGCAGACAGGCCGATGAGTCCCATGCCGCTGCGCTCGTCGTAAGAACCGACGCCCAGCCGGCAGAGCTCGTCATAACCGTCGGGCTGCCACGCGTCGGCGGTGACGCCGATGGTCCGGTCCTTCCAGTAGTCACCGATCGATTCCAGCGCGGCGCAGTCCTCTTCGCTGATGCTGATCCGAATCTCCTCGTTGTCCGGGTTGTGCCAGAGGCCGTCCTCCCGCTTCGACCAGCCGCCGTTCCGGACGGCGTCGGTGACCCAGTCGCTCATCCTGCCCCATTCGGGGTAGGAGGGGCTGGAGAAGAAATAGGGGCCCTTGCCGCCGACGATCAGCTCGTCGTCGTCCACAAGGACGGATATTTTTTTGGCGATCTCCTGGAACATCAGGGGGCGCTTGATAATGGGGACGATATTCTCGTATTTTTTGCTGGCCTCCGTGATGATGACGGCGCGCTCGGCGTCACAGCGCAGGACCCTGTCCCGGATGCGCTCGCGCATTTTCCATATACGGTCGGTCGACGGCTTGAACTGGTACATTGAGGTTCCTCCTTGTTGATAACGGTTCATTTTATTTGTTATTATTTTACGTTGGTTTGCGAAAAAAAACAATGGGTAACAGGCTACCGATCGATGCGGAAATGATATGAATCCATATCAATCCTGAGGCAAATCAGATTCCTCTTCGATGACAGCTGCCGCTTGGGGTTTGTCTTTGTTGAACAGCTTGGAAGCGAACAGCAGAATACCTAAAATCAGGGTGAAGATCGATATGAACTGGGAGGTGGACATAAAGCCAATAGCGCCCCTGTAGTCGTTCCTGAAAAATTCGATGACGAAGCGGCCGGCGCTGTACAGGATGAGATACAGGCCGATGGTTTTCCCTCTTTTTCTGTCCTTTTTTGGGCAGGTCGTCCTTCACATGGTCGTACAGGTTGCGTAACACAGGCATTGTTAGTTCCTGAGTATTGTCGCTTTCAGGCAGAAACGGGATTTTCACCAGGCCTGCTT
>CAZJCH010000529.1:0-1850 GCA_964544005.1 uncultured Papillibacter sp. | reverse complement strand
GAGCCGTTGTAGATCCGGAGGATATCCCGGACGGAAGGGTCTGCGATATGACTTCCATCAGCTAATATGTATTCATTGTACCGGCAGATCAGGGCGACCATTTTGATATTGTACGCGTCGTCATATTTGAGCCTGAGCCAGATTTCCTCCCTATCCTTCCAGTTGTCATAATCATAAAGCGGCGCGCCGTGATACCAGTTTAAAGCCTTGATGGCCGTCTTCGCGTAAATTTGTCCGAGCCCCGTTGAGGAATCGGAGGAATAAAAGCCTGTGAAAACAGGTTCGATAACAGATACCGACAGCACGCCCGTCGTTTCCCGTTGGTGCAGAAGGAGATAGGTGTTTTGAACGCAGATATCCACCTCGTCGAAAATATTCAGAAACCGGAGCTCCTGAAACAAAAGGGCCTGAATAACGGCCTTATCAACACCGTATTCCGCCGCCGCTTCATTGATCAGGTCATCGCAGCCAAGCACGGTATCCAGCGCTTCGGAATTGCTGTTGTACAGGGCCGTGCCGACGGTCTGCCAGAAATCCTTGTAAGCGTCAACGCTCTGTGCCAGAGCGTCTTCCAAAGCAGCTCGGGCTGATATGATCGGCCCGGCTTTTTTGCAGTTATCCGCTTTTGCCGTGACCGGCTGTAATAAAAGCGTATACATGACCATGGCCAGCACAACGATGAGCAGGATGCGCAGAATGTTACGCTCATTAACCTTATCCCCCAGTATGCTTGTCTGTATCAGCACGCGCGCCGCCTCCGGAATTTTCTCTTTATGTAATACATGTAAATCCCGGGTGTTACAAAGTTGCATCTGTTCGGACAGCTATTTGCATAACATTCTGTCGTATGATATATTTGTGAAAATATCGGCCGCAGGCTGCAAATAACAAAAAGCGAGGGTAAGAGGCATGTTCGAGCTGACAGGGAAAATCACACCGAGGGAAAATTACTTAAGGCTTATCAAGGGAGACAATCCCCAATACCTGTGCCACAACGCCATCTATTCCCAGGGGATGTTCATGGACGCGCTGACGCTCAACAACAGGTTCCCGACGCGGGGGGACGAGTCGGAGGACTATTGGGGGGTGCAATACAAATGGCCGGCGGGCGAGCCGGGGCCGGTGCCGATTGTGACGGAGCAGAACAAGGTCATTAAAGATATACGGAAATGGGACAAGTATTTAAACGTGCCCTGGCCGTCAAAGCTCGATATCGACTGGTCGGAGTGTGATAAGCGCACGGCCGGATTTGACAGGGAGAAGTACCTGTTTCTGGGCTGCTGCTTTACGGGACTTTTTGAACTGACGCACAACCTGATGGGCTTTGAGGACGCGCTGGTGAGTTACATCGAGGAGCCGGAGGCCATGGGCGAGCTTTTGGACGTGCTGACGGAGTACAAGCTCGAATACCTGAAAATCCTCATCGACCACACGCAGCCGGACATGATCCATATCCACGACGACTGGGGCAGCAAAAAAAGCGTCTTCATGGCGCCGGATACGTGGCGGGAGCTCCTGAAACCGCGCTGGGCTAAAATTTACGATTACATGCATACCCGGGGCGTGCTCGTTCAGCATCACGCCGACTGCGTCTGCGCACCCCTCGTCCTGGACATGGCAGAAATCGGCATCGACGTCTGGCAGGGTATTATCCCGCAGAACAATATCAAAGAGGTACAGAAGCGCTTAAACGGTAAAATGGCTTTGCAAGGCGGTTTGGACTGCACACCGTTTGATTATCCCGGAGGCTGGAATGAGGCTGATGTGCGGAAGTTTGTCCGATTCGTATGCGATGAATACGTCCCCGCGGGCCGCTTTGCCCCCGAGGTCCCCAACGGCGCGCCGCTGAC
>CAZJCH010000528.1:0-1858 GCA_964544005.1 uncultured Papillibacter sp. | reverse complement strand
GAGCTGGACGGTAAGCCGTTTGACCGTTCCATCCTGGAGCGCTTTGCGAAATTGACGGCCGGCAGGGGCAAGGTGTGCGATATCGGCTGCGGGCCGGGAGAAGTGGCGTGTTATCTTAAAAAATGCGGTTTAGACGTAACCGGCGTCGATATTTCCGCCGAAATGATCGCACAGGCAAAAAGTCTGACGCCGGAGATCACGTTCCTTCAGGGCGATATGTTCTCTCTGCCGTTTGAAGATCATTCGCTTGCGGGCATGACGGCTTTTTACGCGATCGTCAACTACAGGCCCGAGTCCGTCGGCGACGCCTTTTCCGAGTTTTACAGGGTGATATCGGGGGGCGGGTATCTGCTGATAGCCTTTCATGCCGGCAAAAACAAGGTTTTTGAAGTGAACAGATTCTTTGGCAAGGAAACAACGATTCGGTTCTGTTATTTTGATACGGATGGTATCATCGGCAGGCTTAAGAAAGCCGGTTTCCGGATTGAGGAGGCACTTGTAAGGTATCCGTATCAGGACGAGCATCCGACGAAACGGGCGTATATCATTGCAAGAAAATAAATTCACATATGACGGAGGGTTTTCATGGATTCAAGAGTCGATCCCGAGCTTCGGGGCATGCTGGCAATGATGCCAAGGGAGGAGTTCAGCAGGGAAGGGCTGAGTGAGATCCGCGACGCCATGGGGGCGTTTGGCGCGCCGGCGCCGGTCAATGACGCGGTCACGGTGACGGAACGGTACGTTCCGGGGCCGGAGGGCGCGCCGGAGGTGCGCGTACTGGTTTACGAGCCGAAAACTAAGACAGGCGATCAGCGGCCGGGAGTCCTCTATATTCATGGCGGGGGGTATATCCTGGGGACGCCGGAGATGCTGGATCCGGGCTGCCGGAGGATATCGTCGGAAATCGACTGCGTTGTGGTCTCCGTCGATTACCGGCTGGCGCCGGAGCATCCGTATCCCGCGCCGCTGGAGGACTGCTACGCCGCGCTCAAATGGTTTTCGGCGCACGCAAAGGAGCTGGGGGTCAATTCCGCCAATATCGCCGTCGTGGGCGCCAGTGCCGGCGGCGGGCTGACGGCGGGGCTGTGTCTCTTGGCCCGGGACAGGGGCGGTCCGGCGATCGCTTTTCAGGCGCCCTTATGCCCGATGCTCGATGACAGAAACATCACGCCCTCCAGTTATGAGATCACCGATCCGAGAACGTGGAGCAGGGAGAAGAATTTATTCGGCTGGGAGGCATATCTGGGGCCGCTGTACGGAGGCGACGTGCCGATATACGCCGCCCCCGCGCGGGCGGTGGATCTGAAGGGCCTCCCGCCGACGTATACATATGTGGGCGAATTGGATCTGTTCCGGGACGAGACGATCGATTACTGCGCGCGGCTTCTGCAAGCCGGCGTCCCGACGGAGCTGCACGTGTATCCCGGCTGCTTCCACGCCTTCGAGATGTTCACCATGGCGTGCAGGATCAGCCGAAGGTCCGAGCAGGAGTATATGACGGTGCTGAAAACGGCGCTCGGGGGATAAACGAGAGTTTTGGAACGACACAGGGGTCGTTCCTGTCCGTTGCGGCCCGCCCTACGGGGTGTATGCGTTGAATGTTGATTGGCACGGCGCGGCACAGGATTCCCCTTCAGTCACTAAGAGACTTCTTTGAAGTCTCTTAGCCAGCTCCCCCAAGGGGGCGCTTTTTATAGCGAAGAAAAAACATGCCTCCTGCCGAATCAGCAGGAGGCTGTCACTTTTTATTTAACTTACGCGCCGATGGCGCCTTTGGCGGTGGTGATGAGGGCGGTGAAGGCGTCGGGCTCGTGGATGGCCATTTCGGAGAGCATCTTGCGGTTCATATCGATGCCGC
>CAZJCH010000527.1:0-1861 GCA_964544005.1 uncultured Papillibacter sp. | reverse complement strand
GTTAGGTAAAAAGCCTTCCCCTTGAGGGGAAGGTGGCGCGTAGCGCCGAATGAGGTGGCGGGGCATCCACCCACAAAACGAACGATTGGAGCGAGCAAGACCATGAGAGTGATCAGCGGAACGGCGAGAGGGCGGAAGCTGAAGGAGCCGGAGGGGCATGCCATACGGCCGACGACAGATATGGTAAAGGAATCCGTTTTCAATATCATACAGTTTGACATCGAGGGGCGGCGCGTCCTGGACCTCTTCGCAGGGACGGGCCAGCTTGGCATTGAGGCGCTCTCCCGCGGCGCTGCCAGCGCCGTTTTCGTCGACGCGTCAACCGACGCGGTGCGGCTCGTTCGTGACAACATAAAACATTTGGGCTTTGAGGATAAGGCGACGGTCCTTAAGAGCGACGCCGTCGCATTCTTAAAAAACGGCGGGAAATTCGACGTGATTTTCCTCGATCCGCCGTATGATACCGGTCTGCTGGAGAAGGTGCTCCGAAATTTAATTGAATTTGACATGCTGAAGGAAAATGGTATAATAATTTGCGAAACAAATGTCGAAAGACAGCTGCCGGACGCGCGGTTTCCGTATAAAAAGGGCAAAGAATACAGGTACGGAAAGATAAAAGTCGCGCTCTATATCAAGAACAGTCAGATAGATTCGGCAGCAGGGATGGAGCAATAAATATATGAAGGCAGCCGTGTATCCCGGCAGTTTTGACCCGATCACGCTGGGTCATTTGAATATCATCAAACGCGCGGCGCGAATTTTCGAAAAGGTCTATGTCTGCGTCATGAAGAACTCGGATAAGGACCCGCTTTTTACGCGCGAGGAGCGCGTGGAGCTTATAAAGCGCACCGTCAAGCATCTTCATAATGTGGAGGTCGAGACGGCGGACGGGCTTCTCGTCGCTTACACGAAGAGCAAAGGCGCCAACGTGATCGTGAAGGGCCTGCGCGCTGTATCTGATTTTGACTGGGAGTTTCAGATGGCCCTGGCCAACAGAAAAATCGATCCGGCCATCGACACGCTCTTTATGTCTGCAAGCGAGAAGTACACGTTCCTCAGCTCGACTGTCGTCAAGGAAATGGCCAAATACGGCGCCGACCTCCGGGACTTTGTGCCGAGAGAGATCATTGACGATATTGTCAAAAAGATGGAAAGCAAGAGGTGAACCAAATGGGCAGCAGAGTACAGGAACTCCTGGAGATGCTCTATTCCATGGTTAGCGAGGCGTGGGGCATCCCGTTAGGCGCTGAGAAATGCGTCATTGAGCGGGACAAAGCGCTCGATCTGATTGATGAAATAAAGGCGCAGTTTCCGAACGAGCTGGCAGAGGCCAAGCGCCTCGTCGACGCCAGAGCCGAATTTATCGCCAGTGCGAAAAAGGAAGCCGAGGTCATCCGGAAGACTGCCGAGGACCGCGCCAGGCAGCTCGTTGAGGAGCAGGAGGTCATAAGAACCGCGAAGGCCCGCAGCAACGATATTATCACGGGTGCCGAAACGTCGGCGGGCGAACTCAAGCGTGCGGCCAACGAATATGTGGACGACGCTATGCGCCGGACCGAGGAGGCACTGTCGGCCGCGCTGGATGAAATGCGCCAGACAAGATCCCGCTTCAGAAGCGCCGCCGGTCAAACCGGCCGGCAGCAGCGTCCCTCCCGCGATTACGACACGGGTAGGATCGATATCGCCATGGACAAATAGACAAGCCGGTCAGTCGATGCTCCTCGTTTTTGTATGACTGAAATCCCTAAATAAATAAAAGATACCCCTTAAAAAACCGCTTTATTTTTTTGATAAGCGGTTTTTTTATTTTGCGCGAAGCAACCACCGGCTATGCCGGTGAGAGGGGAAGAGCTTTAGCGAT
>CAZJCH010000526.1:0-1870 GCA_964544005.1 uncultured Papillibacter sp. | reverse complement strand
CAAAGCAATAGAGCAAAAAGCGCGCAAAATAGACAGCCGACGGGCAGGTCTATTCAGGGTAGAGGGGAAAAATCGGGCGAATAAGACATAAATAAAGCGGCTGTTACAGTCGCAAATAACGCTTGACATATATAGATGACCGATATATTATATAGATAATCTATATATCATCGGGAGGCACAATATGGCACTTGATAAAAGCCTGCTCACCGGCAGCACGACGATGCTTGTGCTCAAGCTGCTGGACGGGCAGGATATGTACGGGTATCAGATGATAGAGGAGCTGGCACGGCGTTCCGACCACACCTTTGAGCTCAAGGCCGGGACGCTGTATCCGCTGCTGCATGCGCTGGAGGAAAAAGAGCTGATCAGCGCTTATGAGAAGGATGAGGAAACGCAGCGGCCCAGGCGGTATTATCAGATCAGCCGCAAAGGAAAAAAGCTGCTGGAGGAAAAGCAGGCCGAATGGAAGGCTTACTCGGGCGCTGTGAACCGCGTCCTGCGGGGAGGTGCTTTCATTGCCAATGCCTGAAGGCTTTAAGGAATATATAGAGCTCGTGTGCCGGCAGCTGCGCTGGAAAAAGGCACGGCCTGTCATTGAACGGGAGCTCGGCACGCACCTTTGCGACCAGCGCGACGCGCTGATGAAAAGCGGGATTGAGGAAAACGCCGCCATTTCTGAAGCGATCCGGCAGATGGGAGACGCCGTTGCGACAGGTGTGGCGCTCGACCGCGTTCATCGCCCGAAGCCGGCGTGGCCGCTGTTCGCGCTGACCGTGCTGTTGGCGCTTATCGGCGTGAGTATCCGGTTGTTTCTGACCTACGACAGTGATGCGCCGTGGAAGCCCATATTGAACGCGGCGGCCGTCTTGTTGGGTATGGGGTGCATGTTGGGCGCGTATTTTGTGGATTTTACTATCATCGGAAAACGGCCTCTTCTTTTCTATTTCGGCGCCCTGCTCGCCGTGGTGTTCTCGTGGCTCATACCGGGACAGCCGATGCTTCACGGGCAATACTATTACGTTCAGTATGTGCTGCTGCTGTTCCCTCTGGCCTTTGCCGCGCTGCTTTATCGTCTGCGCGGCCGAAAATATGTCGGGCTTATACTGGCGATCGCCGGGGCGGCCCTACTGAGCCTTTGCTGCCTCCTCGTGCCATCGGTGGCGGGACTTGCCATGACAGTCTTATCCGCCTTGATACTGCTCATTGCCGCCGCGGCGGGGGACTGGTTTTTAATCGGCCGGGCGAAATCGTTCATTTTCATCGGCGCTGTGACTCTGGCGGCAGCCCTTCTGCTGCTGCTGACAATACCGGCGGACAGTCTGCTTGCAGAACGCGTTTCGGCGGCTTTCAATCCGTGGCGCGACCCTTTGGGGATGGGCTGGAGGGGTGCGGCCACCGGAGAGCTTATAAGCGGCGCGCGCCTGGTTGGGCGCGGGATCACGGGCGAATACAGCGTCTACGCCTCCGATATATTCGTGAGGGATACAAATTCTCTGCTGACATGGCTCATTCACAATGTCGGCTGGCTCGCATTCATCCTTGTCATTGCGGTTTTCGCAGTGTTTCTGTTCTGTGGTTTCAGACAGTGCTTCAGGCAGAAGAACACACTCGGAAGGTTTGTATCGCTGGCCGTTATGCTGACCCTTGCGCTCCAGACACTGTTCTATGTGGCCGCAAACCTAGGGTTTGTCCTCATCTATTCCATGTCGCTGCCGCTCGTCTCCTATGGGAACACGGCGACCGTCGTCAATATGGCACTCATCGGCGTGATGCTCTCAGCCTTCCGCACCGGATCGCTCGTCAAGGACGGCACGCTGAGGCACCGAACCGCGCCGAGGCGGCTGCTTTGGAAGAACGGCGCGCTGAC
>CAZJCH010000525.1:0-1875 GCA_964544005.1 uncultured Papillibacter sp. | reverse complement strand
GTCGGCGTAATCCGCGTGCTCCTTGAACCATTTGACCGCGTAGCTGCAGGTCGGTACCGCTTTGCGGCATGTTTTTCGGAGCTCGTCGGCCGTCCGCTTCATGAGCTGAGCAGCCATACCCTGCCCCCGGAGCGACTCGTCGACATGCGTCCTGCAGATATCCACAACGCCGATACCGATTGGCGGATAGGCAATTTCGCCCAATACTTTTCCGTCTTCTTTATACACAATTGTATTCTCATAGACGACAAACGGCATAAGACATCTCCTTCTCAAGCTCGCGGCGATTTTAATATCATTTAACACTATTTCAATCGAAAGCGCAAGAGATATATACAGGCCAGACGAAACGGTTTATTAAGAAATTCTGTACGAACGACATGGTTTACGGTAAAATGAATAAAAAAAACCGTCGAATCACAACTGAATTAATGCATTATCATATTACCGAATTACTTGATTAGTTTGCTAAAGTGTGGTAAAATCTGATTATCAATTTAAGTGTGGAGAAATACGATGACATTTTCAGCAGATGTCCTTAAAAATGAAGAAAAAGCTATGATGAGCCTGAGAGCGCTTTACAGGAAGTACGGGTACTCCCAGTATAAAATGAGCAAGTTCGAGGAGTACGACCTGTATGTCCGTAATAAAAGCTTCCTGGCTTCGGAGCAAATCATCACATTCAACGACTTGAACGGCAAGCTTATGGCCTTAAAGCCGGATGTGACGCTGTCCATTGTCAAGAATACAAAGGACTGCGGCGTTTCGTTATGCAAGTACTTTTACAACGAGAACGTCTACAGGATGTCGCACACAAGCCGTGAATTTAAAGAGCGGATGCAGGTCGGGCTTGAATGCATCGGCAGCCTTGATATTTATAACATGAGCGAGGTCATTCTGCTGGCTGAAAAGAGTCTTCAGACAATCAGCGGCAGGTATTCACTTGATATCTCGCATATGGGTTTTTTGAGCGGCCTTCTGGACGGTATGGGGCTGTCAGATGAGGGGGCTTCGGAGATTCTGCGATGTATCAGCGAAAAGAACGCGCCCGAAATCAATAAGCTGTGCGCAGAATACGGGCTCGGCGATCATTCCTGCCAAAGGCTTATGAGGCTCGCATCTCTGTACGGGACGTTTGAGGAAGCCATACCGACGCTGAAGGAAATAAGCGTCGGCGGGAAAACCGATGAGGCGATCGAGGAGCTTGAACATATTTATGAAACGGTAAAAAGCCTGGGCGGCGGAAGAAGTATCCGTCTCGATTTTTCTATCGTCAACGACATGAATTACTACAGCGGCATTATTTTTCAGGGCTTCATCGATGGTATCCCGACTGGCATTTTATCCGGCGGCCGGTATGACAATCTGATGCAGCGCTTTGGGAAAACATCGGGCGCCATCGGCTTTGCTGTTTATATCGACCTGCTTGAGCGATTCGGTGAAGCGAAAAGAGCGTACGACTTTGACGTCCTGCTCCTGTATGACGATCAAACGGATATGTGCGTACTTGCCGAAACAGTAAAAACCCTCACAGAGAAGAACCGGAGTGTCAGGGCCGTCAGAGGAGAAATAACTCAAAACGGAGTACGGGAGCTTAATAAAGCGCCGAACAGTATTAAATACAGACAGCTTATCGCAATAATTGACGGGAGGCTTGAGGAGCTTGAAACAAATGATTAATATCGCGCTCCCCAAAGGCCGGCTTGGCGAAAAGGTTTACGGTATCTTTGAAGCCGTCGGGTACGGCTGCCCATCGATCTTGGACAATAACAGAAAGCTGATCTTCGAAAACGAGGAAACGGGCGTCCGTTACTTTTGGGTCAAGCCGTCGGATGTCGCCATCTATGTGGAACGCGGCGCCGCCGATCTCGGCGA
>CAZJCH010000524.1:0-1885 GCA_964544005.1 uncultured Papillibacter sp. | reverse complement strand
GATAGCTTCAGTGCGGGGAAGCTCAAAGCGTTCCAGGGGGAGCTTCTCCTTGATGATTTTCCGCATCTCGGCTTCCAGGCTCTCCAGCATCTCGGACGAAAACGGCTCTTCCGTATCAAAATCATAATAGAAGCCGTCGGCAATAGCCGGACCGATGGCAAGCTTCGTGTTGGGATACACACGCTTGACGGCCTGCGCCAGAATATGCGACGTCGTATGACGGTAAGATTTCTTGTAATCCTCGTTTTCAAAAGTGTAAAGATTGTCGGACATTCATATCATCTCCTATAAATTTATAAACTACCATGACTAAGCCGCCCTGTCAAGCGCGCTGAAAAGTAAAAACTATTTCTAAAAATATTTTAAATTTATTCATGTATTAGACATAAAGAAGCCTTATGATACGAATACAAAGATATATAACGGAATTACAGATAACTCTTACCAGGAGGGACCAGCATGTACGACGATGATGAAATGAGAAACAGCACCGATTTAAGCGGCGAAGCCCCGATGCCGAGCACGCCGGACGAGGCGCAAAGCATTCCGTACAATACGGCTGATTTTAGGCAACAAATGCCTGTCAATGGCGAACCCGGGGCAAACGAGACGAACGCCAATCCCTATTACGAGCCATGGCAGCAACCGGTTTACCGCGAAACACAAGCCCCCGTGCAGGAGCCGTATTCGCCTGGGATCCATAACGGCGCGTACAACGCGTACCAGAGGTTTCAGCCCATGAGGCCGCAGCCGGAGAAAAAGAGGAAGGGCGGCATCGGTTTTATCAAAGCAGCCTGCCTCGTGCTTGCCTGCCTGATCGCCGGCGGCGGCGCCGCCTACGGCGTCGTTCAGTACAGACTGGACGATATCAGGAATTCAAATCAGGTCGTTCTCGGCAGCGATAATGACCCCGAGGACAGCCTGCCCGCCCCGTCGGACGAAGCGACGGGTGAGGGTGCAAAACCAACAGCGAGCGCGCCGACCCCAAACGTGTCGTCAACCGGCGCGGAGATGTCCGCCAAGGATATTTACACGATGGCAACAAATCAGGTCGTCGGCGTCAATTCCGAGGAGAAGACAAATGTGTTCGGCGCGCCGACCTCCGGCGCCGTATCGGGCTCAGGCTTCATAATTTCGTCCGACGGGTATATTGTGACCAATTATCATGTGATACAATATGCCGCCGAAATGGGCTTCTCACTGACTGTCATGATGCATGACGGCGAGTCATACCCGGCGAAAATCATCGGCTCAGAGCCGGATAACGATCTGGCCGTCATTAAAATCGACGCGGCGGGGCTCAATGCCGTGACGCTGGGCGACAACAGCGTCATGAAAGTCGGAGATGCGGTCTATGCGGTGGGCAATCCGCTGGGCGAGCTCGATTATACAATGACGAGCGGTATCGTCAGCGCCCTCGACAGGGACATACAGGTGGACGAAGTCACGCGCATCAACATGTTCCAGATCGATGCGGCTGTCAATCCCGGCAACTCCGGCGGACCGCTTTATAATTCAAAGGGTGAAGTGATCGGTATCGTCTCGGCCAAATACGCCAGCACGGGCGTTGAAGGGCTTGGCTTTGCGATCCCCATAAACGACGCCTGGGACATTGTGGAGCAGCTGATGACAGACGGGCATGTCTCCGGAAAGCCCTATATAGGCATCAGTGTTAAAACGGTGACGCCGCAGTCTGCGGAATATTACGAAATCGTTCCGGGCGCTTATGTAGTGACGGTTGAGAAAGGCTCATGCGCCGATACTGCCGGCATGCAGGTTGGCGATATCATCACAAAACTCGGGGATAACGCCGTTGCATCAAAAGAAGATCTGCTTGTCGCCAAGAAGGAATTCAAAGCCGGCGACACAACGACGATCGTTGTTT
>CAZJCH010000523.1:0-1886 GCA_964544005.1 uncultured Papillibacter sp. | reverse complement strand
CGGAGATCGTCGACCGTCAGCATTATCTCACGGAACAAATGCCGGAAATTGAAAAACAAATAAAAGGCCTCGAGCCGCTTCTGAAGCTCCTGCGCCAACTGGAAGCCGCCGGGCGGCTTGATGAGGAAAAGGCGCAATTACTTGAAAAAGCGTCATTTAGTTATACGGCGCAGACAGAGGCTCTTGAAAGCGCCAAAACAGAGATGGAAGAGCTCTGCAGCATCATCTCTAATAAAAATTTCGGGAAAGTCATCTGCCCCGGCATTATTTATTCCGGTACGATTGTAACGATCGGTTCAGCTTGCCACACAGTCACGCAGAATCTGATGAATTCGTCTTTGTATTACCACGAAGGCGAAATCACCGTGGGTGCGGCGAGATAAGGAAAAGGGGAAAACCGGCCGAAAGGCCGGTTTATTCAATTGAGTATGAATAAAACGCCGGGATTCTGAAATATGCTGGTATTACTAAAACTAAACTTGACCTTGAGGTGGTTTATTTGGATCTTCAGTCTGTGACGACAGCTTCCGTTATTCTGCGCCTTGTTCTGGCCGCTGTTTTCGGCGGCGTTATCGGTTTTGAGCGTGAATCCACAAAAAAGCCGGCCGGACTTCGCACACATATGCTCATCTGCATCGGCTCGGCGCTTGTCATGCTCACAGGCCAGTATATGTACGAAACAGTGGCGCCCGGCGTCGATCCGGCGCGTCTGGGGGCCCAGGTGGTTTCCGGTATCGGATTCCTCGGGATCGGCACGATCATCGTCATCGGCCGTCAGCACGTCAGAGGCCTGACGACAGCGGCAGGACTCTGGGCGTCGGCCTGCATAGGACTGGCGATCGGAATCGGCTTCTATATAGCCGCCGCAGTTGGCGGCGTGTTGATTTTTATTGTCGAGACTGTGCTCCGCAAACTGCACGGCTCCATATCGAAGTTTTCAAGGACGCTCAATCTCTACATTGAGGTCGACCGCAGCGCCAGCGTCATCCCGCTGCAGGAGTTTATTACGTCACGCTTTGCGAGGATACTGGACATGGTGATGACGCACGAGCACCATGTCAACCCGGACGCGATCGGACTGATCTTTTATCTGAAGCTGAAAGAAAAGACGGAGCACATGAAAATCATCACCGAACTGATGAACGCCGACGGCGTGAAGTTTGTGCAGGAGGTATAGAAGTCTCGTTTTCAGGCAAATTGAAGAACCCGCGGGATCGGCTTTTAACACCGTTCGCGCGGGTTCTGTTTTGCAGGGCCGTCCAGAGGGTCGGTGTTATTTAGACATTTATCTCCCCTACCGGATGATCACCGTGACCGGTTCGGGCGCCGTCCATTCATGGGAAAAGGACGGCGAGAGCCAGACCTCGTCATAGGGGTAATCCTTCAGCGGGAATACTTCGAAAAAATAGCCGTCTGTCGCCGGATAATCACCGTATGAAGAACCCCCGCTGCTCCAGGTGTTGAAATAGCATTTTTCCCCTTCCGAAATCCGGATCTGTCTATTAGACATTTCAGACACATGATTTTATTCTCTCCAGGAAATTTTCTATCACAAGTATAACATAGAAATCCTACAACACGCGTGGGGTTTGAGTTGAAAGTGAAAAATGAGGCTGTCTCTGACGAGACAGCCCCTATGTTATATGGCAGAGTGCGCAAGGGTTCTCACCCGCTCTGTCATGGGCTCGAATAGCCTTATTTGCTTAGGATTTTCTTCAGGTCTTCTTCCGGCGTGGAGATCGGCGAGATGTTAAAGTTTTCAACCAGGAAGTTCAGCACATTCGGTGAGACGAAGGCTGGGAGCGTGGGCCCCAGGTAGATGTTTTTGATACCCAGGGACAGGAGCGTCAGCAGGATGCAGACGGCCTTCTGCTCATACCAGGAGA
>CAZJCH010000522.1:0-1895 GCA_964544005.1 uncultured Papillibacter sp. | reverse complement strand
CCATTCTATTCAAGTATATGAAGAATTGTAACCCTTATATGATTATCATGTTATTCTTCCGTAAACAAAGCACAAAACGGATACCTGCCGGCATGACAGGTATCCGTTTTGTGCTGAATTGTGTTAGAAGCGCGCCATAAACGCCGTCACATCCCCGGACGATGGCATGGCAGGAATTGCGCCGCGCTTCGTGACGCAAAGGGCGGCTGCGGCATTGCCCCAGCGGGCGAAAGAGACGGCATCGGTGAGTGTTATGCCCGCCGGTGTTTTTCCGCTTTGAAGCAGCTTGTGCAGGAAACCGCCCCAGAAAGCGTCTCCCGCGCCGGTGGTGTCGACCACGGGGACCGGATAGGCGGGTACGGCGGCCGTTTCGCCCCTAACGCAGACGAGCGCGCCCCGGCTGCCCATAGTGACGGCGACGCAGGGAATACCCATCCCATAAAGCCGCAGGGCGGCTTCGGCGGGATCGGAAACGCCTGTCAGAAGCCCGGTTTCCTCATCGGATAGTTTTATAATGTCGACATTCGGAAGCACTGCCCGGATTTGTGATTCGGCCGTCTTCGCGTCAGGCCAGAGTGACGCGCGGTAATTGGGATCAAAGGAGATGAACGCGCCGGACTTTTTCGCCAGCGATACGGCGTGGTACGTCGCGCCGCGTGCGGGCTCGTCCGTGAGGGAGAGCGAGCCAATGTGCAGGATTTTTGTATTCTTTATAACAGCCTCGTTGACTTCGTCCGCCCGGAGCCGCGTATCAGCGCCGGGCTTCCGTGCGAAGGAGAAGGTCCGTTCGCCGGCGGGGGAGAGCCCTACAAAGGCCAGTGTTGTGAACACCTCGTCCGCCTGGATGAGCCCGGTCGTATCAATGCCGGCCTGTAAAAGCGTCTGTTTGAGAAACACGCCGTGCATGTCGCCGCCGACTTTTCCGATAAAGGCTGTCCGATGCCCGAATTGTGCCGCAGCGGCCAGCACATTGGCGGGGGCACCGCCGGGATTCTGCTCAAAAAGGCGCATCCCGTTATCGGATACGCCGCGTTCTGTAAAGTCGATCAGCAGCTCACCCAGCGCCGTGATATCATACATCGCCTCACTCCTTCGCCATGGGATATTCATTGCACAGCAGCCTGTAAGGCGGCGCGTCCTCCTCAATGGCGGGAAAGCGGCCCAGAGGCTCATAGAACCTGTTGTCGCTCAAGTCGTCGTTCGTCATGGACACCTCGCCCAGCAGCGCCGCGCTGCCGCCCGGTAAAAGCTCGAAATCATGGTACAGATACGGGCAGAGCGTGATGCTCTCGCCCGGTAAAAGGCGTATTTGCGTCCCCGCTTGGGTCATATAGGTCTGCCCGTCCATATGAACTCGGACGTCGGTATCGGCAAGCGTCTCGTCCGGAGCGGCGTTATAAAGCCGAATCAGAACCGTGCCGCCGCCCCTGTTGATGATGTCCTCCATTTTTGTCCAATGAAAATGCATGGGGGCGTACTGGCCCTCTTCCAGCATCAGCAGCTTTTCGGCGTATGTCTTTTTGTACAGATCCGGCCGGTTCGCGTTGCCGTTGCGGAGCGTGATAAGAGTAAATCCGGTTTTTGAAAATTCTCCCGTGCCGTAATCGGTGACGTCCCAGCCCAGCCTATTGTCGCGGAGCTCGTCATATTCATGGCCTTTACTCCGCCATTCCTCCGGTAGCCAGGAGCAGAAGGGCGGCAGCGCAAAACCCTGTTTTTTCGCCAGCGCCTCCATGCGGCAGATCGCACTGTTAATCTCGGACCGTTTCATTCAAAAAACCCGTTCCAAACCGGGACGCCGGAATAAATCTTCGGCTGCTCCTCACCGCGCATGACGCACAGGGCGCCGGAGGCCAGCGCCTCGAGCTCAAATTCGCCGGGCATGATGACGACCT
>CAZJCH010000521.1:0-1904 GCA_964544005.1 uncultured Papillibacter sp. | reverse complement strand
CCTCTTTATTCACGATATCCGAATTCATTTTATCCCTCCGCAGCCGGTTGTTCATTGATATGCCGTGCGCCGAATATTTCCGTAAGTATGTTTACCGATCCGTCCCCGCGATTTATCTTATCCTCATAACGGAAGCAAGCCGCTGTTCTCCATTTTACCATATAATGTTCAAATTTAAAGGGTTTTGCCACACATCCGCACATTTTTTCTATAATTTCGACACTGGCCTCTTTCTGTTATTATACTGAAATAAACCGATAATGCCATACCCTTGAAAACGAATTTCCTAACCGACACGAGAGTGGAACGGACATTATGCTTTCAAAGCATCACATATTCTGATATAATGCCGAAAACGATATCGATTGCTAAGCTATATAGATGGGAAGGTTAACAATGCTCACAAAAAGACAAAACATGATTGAAACCATGAAGGGCGGAAAGCCCGACCGCTTCGTCAAGGGTTATGAAGCGCTCTCGCTCGTCCTGACGCCGTACTCAAGGACCAATTCCCAGGCGGTTAAGGGCGGCCCGCCCATTGTGAACAACTGGGGTGTGACGATCGCTTTTCCGGAAAACGCACCCGGCCCGTTCCCGGTGCATGACGCGGAGCACATCGTCATCAAGGACATTGAGCACTGGCGGGATTATGTCACGCCGCCGAGCCTTGATCTGCCGGAAAAGGCATGGGCGGAGGTCATTGCCGAGGTGGAAAAGATCGACCGGAACGAATACTTTGTCGCGCCTTTCATCGCGCCCGGCGTCTTTGAGCAAAGCCATTACCTGCTGGAGATCACGAACTGCCTGACCGCCTTTTACACGAACCCTGATGAAATGCATGAGATCATTGATATGATCGCCGATTGGGAAGTCCGGCTTGCCGAGCAGGTTTGCAAGCATCTGAAGCCCGACGCGCTGTTCCACCATGACGACTGGGGCAGCCAGACCTCCTCCTTCATCTCCCCGGCAATGTTTGAGGAATTCCTCCTGCCCGCTTACAAAAAGATTTACGGCTATTACAAAGCCCACGGTGTGGAGTGCATCGTCCACCACTCCGACTCTTACGGCGAGAACCTGGTGCCGTATATGATCGACATGGGCATGGATGTCTGGCAGGGCTGCATGTCTACCAACAACATCGGCGAGATCATCCGAAAGTACGACGGGAAGCTGACGATCATGGGCGGCATCGACAACGGCAAGGTGGACCGCGAGAACTGGTCCCGGGACGTCATCCACGCCGAGGTCTTCCGCGTCTGCCGCGAATACGGCCCGAAATACTTTATCCCGTGCACCACGATGGGCGACCCCAACAGCATCTACCCCGGCGTTTACGACACCGTGATGGAGGAGATCGACAAGGCCTCCAAGGAAATGATCAAATAAAAGACGTCTGCCGTGCAGCAAGCACCCCGCAATATCTCGGGGTGCTTGCTTACACCTGCCTGCGTTATGCGTATAAATCAATTTTGCGCATTGCAGTTTTTTTAAATATATGGTAAAATTTATACGCATATTAAAAGAAACTATCGACATAGGAGAATAAATATGGGCGAGAAAAATATTAAAAAAGAGACGAAGAAAAAGAAGAAAACCGACTCGAAATCCTCTGTATCATCAGTGAAGCCTATACCTCCGCAGCCGGAGGTCATCAAAAAGAAGAAGGAGAAATAAATCCTTCAGGCAGCATTCCACAGCTATGATTCAATGACAGTTTCAAGCAAAAACGGGCCGCAGCATTTAAAAATGCTGCGGTTTTTTTGTCTCAACAATTTATTTTTTAAATAAAATTATAATTTATATGCAATTGTCACAATATAACATTTTTTCAGATGATAATACAGCTCGCTTTTTTGAGAATATCAGTATCTATTTTGAGAATATTTATACTTTTTTGAGAATAT
>CAZJCH010000520.1:0-1915 GCA_964544005.1 uncultured Papillibacter sp. | reverse complement strand
TGGCGAAATTTGCCGGGGCGGGCACGCTTGTGCCGATCACGGGTTTCGCCAACTCGGTCGCGGCGCCTGCCCTTGAGTTTAAAAGCGAGGGTATTATTATGGGCATGAGCGCCAAGATGTTCATCATCGCCGGCCCCGTCATTGTTTTCGGCATTTCCACATCGGTTATATATGGGATCTTGTATTGCCTTTTAAAGTAGAGTGAAGTGTGGAGAGTGGAGTGACTGGATCATCAACTCTACTCTCCACTTTCCACACTCCACACTGATACTTAGTTTCCCCCGGCGGCCCTCATGGTGTCGCCGTCACTCGGCTTAAACATATTTCCGTCGTTTGTCAGGCCGTCCCGTTCCATCATATTCTCAAGTACATTGATGTCAGCCGAAATGTCAATCGCGTCCGCCCTGAAGAGATTGTCAAGCTGTTGTTCATAACCTGATGCCAGCGTGTCTAGAACGCGCTCGATATCCTGTTTGGCGGACATGATGTTCTCACCGTTTATCCCCTGCTTTTCAAGCGTCTCATATGCGTGCAGGAGCTTTAAGGTCGTTGGCAGGTAATAATTCATGAAGCGCCTGATCTGCGGAGTTTTTTCCGGCTTATCCTCAACAATCTTGAATATTTTCGCCGTCAGCTCCTCAATGCGCCGGATTTTGGAGCAGATGGACGGGTCGATCGTCTGGGCGCAGAGCATGTGAAGCTCGTTGATAACGGCCACAAATTGATTCTCACTGCCCACAGGCTTTTCGGCGGCAGCAGCGCGCGTCTTATCCGCGGCCTCGGACGCCGCCCGTGCCTTCTCTGCCGCCTCGCGGGAGAGTACGAAACTGTCAAGTCCGCTGTCTATATAAGCAAGAGGGCCAAAATAACCTGAATCAATCATGCCCTGCAATGTCTTTCGTGTTTTTTTGACCGACTCGCCCACCGCCCTGGAAATGTCGGTTACGGGCATCGTCTCCCTGTCTCCGATGATAACGGCATATTTATTGAACCTGCGAAATTTGCGCTGAACGAATCCGCGCTCAACGAATGAAAAGAACGCGCTGGAAAAGAAGAGCGCACTTAAAATTCCCAGTGTAATCGTATGGCTGACCATCCCAATGGCTGCATACGAACTGATGCCGAGAGACAGGCAAACCGCTCCGGCTAACATAAAAATGATCCCCAAGAACATGAGCAAAGCCGCTAAGCCCTTTCCCGCATGCTTTTTTACAACCTTTGAGCTTTCTTTAACGGCTTTTTTGTCATCATTTTTTTTGACATTGTAATATTGATATGAAGTCTGCGACTGATATTTTTGATACTTTGGTGACGGTGGGGGTGCGCCATACCCTTGACCCGGTTTCGATGGCGAAGGGTTCGCCGCGTTCTTTTGCGGCGCGTGAGGTGCCTTGTAATACTGCTGCCCGGATTTATTCTCCGCAGGCTGCCAAAACGGCCGGGAAGCATATTTTGGCTGGCCGGCTTGTGACGGCCCCGCCTGCTGGTTTTGAGAAGTCCTGAAATTATGATAATTATATTTCTGCTGAGAAAATCGGGAGCCTTTGCCTTTCGTGGATTTGGATAATTTAACGAGCAGCAATATGACCCCCAGCGGTGGGGCGGCGAACAGACATATGAATACAACCAGCCATGACAGTGCGTCGCCTGATGATTGTTTGTTATTGTTATTGCTGTTATTCATTGTCATATTCCTTTGCGAAAATATTGACAGACTTTATTCCGATTCAGTATATCAGAAAAAGAATTGAATTAAAAGCACTCTTTTCACAGTGCGAAATTATGGAGATGTGATGCGGTGCTTTACCGATATATACGGTGCTTAAGAATAAAAGGATTGAAAATTGAAGCTTTTTAATCAGCGGGAGCGAGATTGCCAAGAAGTTTTGTCAACTCTTAAAAAGTGACAAAGTAA
>CAZJCH010000519.1:0-1922 GCA_964544005.1 uncultured Papillibacter sp. | reverse complement strand
TATAGGCGCTTTCGGAATTGTTTCCTGCTTTTTCTCCAGGTCTTCTATCATACCGGCCAGTTCTCTTATGTTATTACACCGGAGCATGTTTCTCGAAGAAATATCGATACCGAGCCTTTTATTGATCTCGACGACGATCATGATTGCCTTCAGCGAATCTCCGCCCAAAGCATAATAATCGTCCAAAACACCGATATCGTTTACTTCAAGGACATCGCTCCATATCTTCGCTATTTCCGCTTCCATCTCAGTCCCCGGCGGCTCATAACCTGAATCGAGGGAATGCGTATAGTCGGGTATCGGAAGGGCATTCCTGTTTACCTTACCATTTGAAGTATAGGGGAATTCATTCAGCATTACAAAGAAGGACGGTATCATATACTCGGGAAGCCGCTGTTTCAAATACTGTCTCATCTGCTGCTCATCAAAATGACTCTCCGGTATAATATAAGCACAGAGATAGTTTATGCAACCGGCTTTGGCAATCCCGTTTACAACCGCAGACTTCACGGCTTCATGCGCCATTAACTGCGCTTCTATCTCACCAAGTTCGATTCTTAACCCTCTCATTTTGATTTGATTATCATTACGCCCTATGTATACGATCTCGCCTCTGCTTTTCCAATAACCCACATCACCTGTTTTATACATCTTCCCGAAATTCATGAAGTGATTAAAGATAAACCTTTCGTCTGTCAGTCCGCTGTTTTTAAAATAGCCTGACGATATTCCTTCTCCGGCAATATAGATATCGCCCGGTATGCCGATGGGCAGGAGGTTTAAGTTCCTGTCAAGGATATATATCTGCGTGTTTGCAATCGGCCGACCGATCATAACTGTTTCCGACTGCAAATCGCATATACTTGACCATACGGTTGTTTCGGTCGGGCCGTATGCATTAAATATCCGGGCGCTCGTCATGCTTTTCAGTTTTTGTAAAAAAGCATGAGGCAGCGCCTCTCCGCCGAGTATGATAACTTTTAAAACATTCAAATAATCCAGGTTATTGTTATCGGATATTAGTAAGTTCATTTTCGACGGCGTCGTCTGGATGACCTCCGCCTGTTGACTGACAATCAGTGCGTTTAATTTTTCTTGCCGAGTCTGTTCGGTCTCGTCGGCAAGAATCACAGTCATTCCATTCAATAAAGGCAGCAGCGATTCCGTAACAAAAATATCAAACGAAATCGTCGTTACGGAAACTATGCGTTTTAGGTCCTCCGATATGGCAAAATTAAAAACATTGTGTCTATCTTTAAAGCAATAATTGACGACAGCCCTATGCGGGATCATCGTCCCCTTTGGCTTCCCCGTGGAGCCGGAGGTGTAGATGAGGTATGATATGTCGGACGGCTTGTTTTTATTTTCGGGGTTTTTTAAATCCGAAGCATAGCTCGACTTGTCATACAGATCTATGACTGTCCCATTAAAAGCGCTATCATTAATAAGCTCCCGCTTCGTCAGCAGCAACTTCGCGCCGCTGTCCTCAAGCATGTGCACTTTCCTCTCGTTGGGATAATCCGGGTCGATAGGCAAATATGCCCCGCCTGCTTTCAAAACTCCAATAATGCCGATTATCATTTCAAAGGAGCGATTAACCATAAGCCCGACTAGAATATCGGGACCAATACCGCAGTCCCGCAGTCTGTGCGCCAGTGCATTTGCTCTCTCGTTGAGTTCTCTATATGTCATTCGCTCATCCTGGAAGACGAGCGCAGTGCTATCGGGAGTCCTTGACGCCTGCTCCTCAAACAACTGGTTGATTGTCTTTTCTTTGGGGTAGTTTACATATGTGTCATTAAACTCCTGAAGTATGATACGTTTTTCTTTTTCAGATATCATGTCTAGCTTGGATATTTTTTTAGCAGGATTGTCAAGCGCGTGCCATAGAAGGCTGATGATATGCTGGTGGATAAACTCGA
>CAZJCH010000518.1:436-1923 GCA_964544005.1 uncultured Papillibacter sp. | reverse complement strand
AAAGCAGGCGGGCTGCCTTTGAAACCGGGCGTTTATATAATGATGGATAAAACGGGGAAGGTTATATATGTCGGCAAAGCGAAGCTCTTAAAAAACCGGGTCACCAGTTATTTCCACGGCGACCATGAGATGAAAACAGAGCTTATGGTGTCAAAAATCGATAGTTTTGACGTCATCATCGCCAATACGGAATTTGAGGCGCTTGTGCTGGAGAGCCAACTCATCAAGCACCACGCGCCGCAGTATAATATCAAGCTCAAGGACGACAAGGGGTATCCTTTTATAAGGGTGGACTTAAAAAGCGAATACCCGGAATTTACGGTGGTGACACGAATCGAGAAGGACGGGGCGCGGTACCTGGGGCCTTACGGCAGCAGGGGGAATACGAAAAACGCGCTGGAGGCTGTCAAAAAGGCGCTGAAGCTGCCGACGTGCGGAAAGAAATTCCCGCGGGATATCGGGAAGGACAGGCCGTGCCTGAACTTCCATATGGGCGCGTGCCGGGCTTATTGCTTAAAGGATACAACGAATCGGGAATATAGGGAGTCTGTTGACGCGGCGGTGGCGATCTTCGAGGGGAAGACCTCGGAGCTTGTGAAAAGACTGACTGCCGATATGGAGAAATTATCTGAAAATCTGCAGTTCGAGCTGGCGGCGGATAAGCGCGACAGGTTAAAGGCGATCGGGCATCTGGCGGAGCGGCAGTTCGTGATTGCCGGCTCCATGGCGGATACGGACGTGATCGGCTATTACAAAAGCCCGGCGAAGTCCTGCTTCGTGGCGCTGCATTATATCGGCGGGACGCTTTTGGACAAGGATTTCGAACTGTTTGAAACGCCCTTCGAGGAGGACGAGGAAGCCGTTTCGGAGCTCCTGCGATTGTATTACGAGCGGCGCGGCGTCTGGCCGAAGACGATGTATCTGCCTTTTGCATTGGCGGATAAGGATGAACTCGAACAGCTGTTTACGGAGCACGCGGGGCACCGCGTTTTTATCGAAATCCCGCAGCGCGGCGATAAGGTAAAGCTGGTGGAGACGGCGAATATCAACGCCCGCGAGGAGACGGAGCGGGCGGTGACATATGAGGAGAAAACCTCAAAAACGCTGGAATGGCTCATGAAGGCGCTGAAAATGAATGTGCCGCCCCGGAGGATCGAGGCCTTCGATATCTCCAACACCGGCGGAGAAGACATCGTGGCATCCATGACGGTGTTCATCGACGGCAAGCCGCTTAAAAGAGATTACAGGAAATTTAAGATAAAGACACTGGATAATCAGGATGATTACCACAGCATGGCGGAGGTCGTATCGCGCCGGATCGCGCGATATAAAAATGAGGATGAGAAATTTTCGGACCTGTCGGACCTGATGCTCATTGACGGCGGCGCGACCCACGCGAAGGGCGCGCTCAACGTTCTGCGGGAAGCGGGAGTCGATATCCCCGTCTTCGGTATGGTCAAGGACGACAGACACCGGACGCGGGCTCT
>CAZJCH010000518.1:0-426 GCA_964544005.1 uncultured Papillibacter sp. | reverse complement strand
AATCGGTATCCAGAGCCAGCCGGCTGTTTTCGCGTTCATCGGGACGATTCAGGAGGAGACGCACCGCTTCGCCGTCGAATTCCACCGGAGCCTGCGGTCAAAAAACAGCTACCAGTCAAAGCTGGACACCATCCCCGGCATCGGCGAGAAACGGCGGAACACATTATTAAAATCATTTGGTAGCCTGAAGGCGGTCAAAGCCGCTACACTTGAGGAATTAGCCAAAGTGGTCCCAAAAGACACCGCAAAGCGCATCCACGACTATTTTAACGCCGCAAGTGGGGAAGAAGTGCAGTCCGAGAGCAGCGAGAGCCTGGAGGTTAGGTAAAAAGCCTTCCCCTTGAGGGGAAGATGGCGCGTAGCGCCGAATGAGGTGGCGGGGCATCCACCAACAAAAACGAACGATTGGAGCGAGCAAGACCATGA
>CAZJCH010000517.1:0-1926 GCA_964544005.1 uncultured Papillibacter sp. | reverse complement strand
GACGCGTGGCCGTCGTAGCTCAAATAGATGGTATACAGCGTCACTAAAAACGCCGACCCCACCAGCACCAGCAGGGCCATTCCCAAAAGCTGCGCCAGGTGTCCGCGCATCTTTCTGAGGATCAAACGGGTCATCGTTTTTTTCATGCGCACTACCACTCCACCTCGGCCGGCGCCAGCGGGCTGCTGTTTTCGGTGACGCTCATGATCTCGCCGCTGCGCATCCGTATCACCATATCCGCAATCCTCGATATCTCCTGGCTGTGGGTAATCAGCAGAATCGACGTACCCTGCTCCCTGTGGAGCTGCCCCAGGACCTCCAGCACCATGATGCCGGTCTCAAAGTCCAGCGCGCCCGTCGGCTCGTCGCACAGCAGGACCTTCGGGCGCTTGGCGATGGCCCGCGCGATGGAAACGCGCTGCTGCTCACCGCCGGAAAGCTGGCCCGGAAAATGCGTCATACGCCCCGAAAGCCCCACCAGCTCCAGCGCGCGCTCCGCATCCGCGCGCCTGAGTCCCGCCATCTCGGTGGAAAACTCCACGTTTTCCAAAGCGCTTAAATCAGGCAGCAGGTTGTAGCTCTGAAACACGAAGCCGATGGTCGTTCGGCGGAACCGGGTCATCTCGCGCTTGCCGTATGCCGTGATCTCCTCGTTTTCAAAAAGGATGCTGCCGCTTGTGGGGCGGTCCATACACCCCAGCATGTTCAGCAGCGTGGACTTCCCCGAGCCGCTGGCGCCCAGCACGACGATGAACTTCCCGGACGGGATGTCAAGCCGGATATCCTTCAGCGCCCGCACCAGCGTATCGCCCTCGCCGTAATTCTTGGATAATGCCTTCAGCGAATATAAGCTCATGTTCACCCTCCGAATATATAATGAATCAGCCCGTCGAGCAAAGCCTCGAACGTCTCTCCCATACAGTCCTTTTCCAGCATCCCCTCGTTAGCGATGCCGAAATAAACGGTATGCAGATAGTTTTGGACAACACCCGGCTTTACCTTCTGCGTGTCGATATCAAACAGTCTGAGCAGGCGTTCATAGGATGCGTGCTCCATATCCTGCAAATCGCCCGGCATAGGCGACGACGCTGCCTGCAGTGTCAGAATCAGCTCCTCGATCTCGTCGTAAAACTTAAAAATGGCGAGGAAATCCGCCGAGTAAAAGTTGCCGCGAATAAAGCCCCGTACGCGGTCCCTCAGCGGCTCCTCCCCCGGAGCGGAAAAGAATAGCTCCGCCTGATGAAACCAGTCCCTGTGATACTGCTCGATCACTTCAATGAAAAACGCTTCCTTGGATTCAAAATGCTGATAAAACGTCCCCTTGGCCATCCCCGCGGCCTTGGTGATATCCTCCACACTCGTCTTTCGCACCCCGTACGATGCCAAAAGCCCCTTCCCTGCCGCCAGCAGCCTTTGCTTTTGAATATTCTTTTCCTGCTCCGTCAAACCCTTCGGCGCCATAATGCTTTCTCCTATAATGACTATTTTGTTATTTCTGGTCATTATAGTCATTTTAACACACACACCAGTATTTGTCAATATGCGGAAATAGAAAGAGAAGCCACAATGGCTTCTCTTTGGGTAAGGGCTCTGCCTTGTCGTCCCCTGTCCCCCCGCCGCACCATATGCAGGGGCCTTAGTCTACAGTCTGCATCGGGTCAAGTGGCCCGAGGTTTATTATTATCTGCCTCCAGCGATAAATGTGTCAAAATCCATTTCATTGGCATGTGGCAGCCAATCCATGATTTGCTTAACTTCCTTTTCTGAAATAACAAATACGTCCTCAATAACATCCGTCTCAGAATTTCTGACTGTCTTTATATCAACAGGCTTTCCATAAACCTGATCATTCTCAAATTTTCCGGTTTCGCTATTATAACCGATAGTATTAAGGCTCGCTGATTTGCCGTTAACCGCGTCCGGGTT
>CAZJCH010000516.1:0-1926 GCA_964544005.1 uncultured Papillibacter sp. | reverse complement strand
GTCGGTGAGGGCACCGTTTTCTTCGGCGAGAAAGAGCGTGCCGACGGGGGAAGCGTATGACAATGCGTATTTCATTTACTGAGCCTCCCTTGAGAGATGGGTGCTGTATAAAGGCGAACACAGTTCGCCCCTACGCCGTTATCAAAAACATATCGTAGGGGCGATCTGTGATCGCCCGTTAATCATTAAAATGCCGATTACTTTAAAATCCCAGGTTTAAGCCGCCGGTCAGTTTTGACATGTTTTCACCCATGGTGGCGTCGGCCGTGCGCATGGCCTCGTTGACAGCCGCCATGATCATGTCGCACAGCATGTCGATATCCTCGGGGTCAACGGCCTCGGGTGCGATGCTCAGGGAGACGACCTCGTGCTTTCCGTTGACGACGGCCGTGACGGCGCCGCCGCCGGCTTTGGCTGTATACGTCTTCTCTTCCATTTCGGCCTGCATTTTCACCATATCAGCCTGCATCTTTTGTGCCTGCTTGAGCATATTCATGTTCATACCACCGCCGCCGCCGCCGAAGCCGCCGCCGCGAAATCCACCCTTTGCCATTATGGTCACTCCTTACTTTTATTCTTCGAATTTGATAACGCCGGAGAACCGGCCTTTAAGCGCATCCAGTTTATCGGCGCCGCCGCCGACAGCTTCGCCCTCCTGTGTAACGCGGACAACGACGGGCTTTTTCATAACCGCCGCCGCCGCCTCTTTAAGTGCCGCCACAACGGCAGGAACATCGATCATCCTGGTTGCAAAAGGGTTTTTCGTCATGATCGTCAGCGTGCCGTCGCCAAGCCGGGCCGTCGCCTGCGTCTGGTCGCACATAATTGAATAAAGAGGTATATCTATACTTGATTTGATATGAAGCAATATGTTATTCCATAGCGCATCCGAATTTTCAGCCGCGGACGGTTCGGGTTCCTCTTCCATCGGCTCGGGTCTGCTCTGTGCGGCCGGCTCCGGTTTTGGCGCAGGTTCCGGTTTGCCGACAGGCAGCTCCGGAGCAACAGACTGCGCGGCAGTATCCTTTTCGGCAGCGGCGAAAACGGGTTGGACGGGTATCGGTTTTTCAGACGCAAGCACCGCGGGCCGGAGGGGCGGCGCGGGAGGCGCAAAACGGTTTTCCGTCGAAGCGGACGGCGCACTTACGGCACCGCCGCTGATCTTTTGCTCAAGCTGGGAGATGCGCGAAAGAACGGAGGCCATATCGCCGCTCAGGCGCGTGTCGCACAGGCGTATGAGGCACAGCTCGACGGCAAGGCGCCCGCCGGCGCTTTTCGTCATGCTCTGCGACGTCTCCCTGAGGAGCTCTGTCATGAACAGCAGCCTTTCGCTTGTCAGATGTTTTGTAAAGCCCAGCAGGACATTCTCGTCAAAGCCGCCGGTTAAGAGGCCGGCCCCGCCCTTGGGCAGCAGCGCCGTGATGAGCACATCACGGACAAGGTTCGTCAGCTCCTCCAGTACGGAGGCCATGACCTTTCCGCCGAGATAGAGCCCGTCGAGAAGTCTGAGCGCGGCGGCGGCATCGTTTGCGGCAACGGCATTTAACAGACCGGCCGTCTCGCTTTCGCCGGCCAGACCGATGGCGGATACAACACGGTTATAGTCGACGGTATCGTCCGTAGCGCACTGGTCCAGAAGCGACAGCGCGTCGCGGAACGAGCCGTCCGAGAGCCGGGCGAGAAGCGCCGCGGCGTCGCCGGTCAGGGCGATGCCCTCGTGGCCTGCGACATTCAGAAGCCTCTCGGCAATCGCCGGGGGCAGACCGCGCTTGAAGGTGAAGCGCTGACAGCGGGATAAAATGGTTGCCGGGACCTTATGGATCTCGGTCGTCGCCAGGATAAAAACGAGATGCTCCGGCGGTTCTTCAAGGATCTTTAAAAGCGCGTTGAAGGCCGGGGTGGAGAGCATGTGTACCTCGTCGATGA
>CAZJCH010000515.1:0-1928 GCA_964544005.1 uncultured Papillibacter sp. | reverse complement strand
TGAGCTACAGGCGCATAGGACACTTTGGTATATTAGCATAACGGCCTATAAAAAGCAATAGAAAAATACATGTTTATGCGGTAAATGCGGTAAATCATTTATGCCGACGCGGTGCACAGGAACAAAAGAAGCAGACACATTTTTGAGAAGCTGGGGTTTGAGCTTCTTTATGACGATGACGATTTGGCTTATTATGAATTCAGGACAGAATAACCCACAGAATGATACTGCGGCAAGCGCAATATGTTGTGCCCTATCACAACACGTATGACATATATAGTACATATCAATGAAAATACCCAGATTATTTTAGGGAACATATACGTTGACCGTCAGTGAAGTAAACTGTATAATATTAGAAAATCAGGCTACTTTATGTCGTATGGGGGTTTTTGAATGAAGCGCACAGAAAAGGAAAATTACTACCTTGATATCGCCGAGACGGTTCTGGAAAGGTCGACATGCCTGCGCCGTAAATACGGCGCGATCATCGTCCTCAACGACGAGATCATCGCGACAGGTTATAATGGCGCGCCGCGCGGCAGAAAAAACTGTGACGACCTGAATTACTGCACGAGAGAAAGCCTGAAAATCCCCAGCGGCGAGCGCTATGAGCTCTGCCGCAGCGTCCACGCCGAGGCCAACGCCATCATATCCGCCGCCCGAAGGGACACCCTCGGATCAACACTCTACCTCGTCGGCAGGGAAGCGGCGACTGGCGATTACATCGAAGGGACGACACCCTGCACAATGTGCCGTAGGCTCATCATCAACTCAGGGATCACAAAAGTCATATGCCGGTCCAACAAGGATACGTTCTTAGTAACAAATGTGCGCGACTGGGTATTCAATGACGACTCTCTCCCTGTGCTATAATATAAACAGTACAGAAAAAGAAATGCCGATCCGCCTTTAAAACGCGGGTCGGCATCATTCGTTTTAACGGCTGTTAATGGAAATCGTGGGCGTTCTGCAGGACCATATCCTTGACCTTCATAAGCCGGACCTTTGTGGAGCGGTCGTTTTCCTCAAGCTTCATGGAGATATATTTGATAGTGCTCTGCATCTCAGGGATCATGACGTACTCCAATGCGTTGACGCGGCGGCGCGTCTTTTCAATTTCGCCGGCCAGCAGCTGCATGGTCTTTTCGACCTGGGCCAGCTCCAGCATATCGCTGAACACGTCGGCCATTGCGGCCAGAGCGTCGTCAAGCTCCCCTGAGGTCTGGGCAAAGCCGTAAGGATAGATTTCGGAAGCATCCGTGTTTTTTGTCGTGTATTTATAGACCGGGACGTAGACCGACATGATGTTATTAAACGTCATGTCGAGCTCGACGCTCTGCTTGGGATACAGCAGGGACTGCTCCAGAAGCTCGGGCGACATGATAGCCGATGCCACAGCAAGCGCGCGGTTGGCGTTGCTGAGCCCCTCGTCGACGCGCGTACGCAGCTCCCTGTTGCGCCTGACGATGTCAAGAAACTGCCGCATCAACTCGTCACGTTTGTCCTTTAAGAGCTTGTGGCCGCGTTTGGCGGTCTTCAGACGCGCTTTCAGGCGCGTGAGCTCCATACGGGTCGGCGAAATAGTCTTTGTTGCCATAAAGGTTCACCTCTCAGGCTTTCTCGGACGGAAGATATTTCTCGATAAATTCGGTCCGGATACGCTTCAGCTCCGCTTTCGGCAGTATCGACAGCAGCTCCCAGCCCAGATCCAAAGTATCCTCAATGGCGCGGTTATCGTCGTAGCTCTGTGTGATGTAGCGCTTTTCGAATTCGCCGGCGAATTTCGCGAACAGGAGATCCGTCTTTGACAGCGCGCTCTCGCCAAGAATCGTCATCAGCTCCTTGGCCTCCTTGCCGGAGGAATAAGCGGCGAAGAGCTGGTTCATCGTATCGGCGTGGTCCTCGCGGGTCTTGCCCTTGCCTAT
>CAZJCH010000514.1:0-1931 GCA_964544005.1 uncultured Papillibacter sp. | reverse complement strand
CTTCCGTCGTTTTTAGCGATGTTCGTCAAGCACTTCATAAATATCGTCTATTTCGCACAGGTGCTGGGCTGGAATAAGGTCATCAGCTACCTTAAGCTTGAATTTTTTACAATCCGTAATAAAAGGAGCTTCGTCGGAGGGCACTTTTCCAACAGGACGCCGAGCTTTCTGTTGGTACCGCTCCGTATCTGGCTGGGCTCTGTCTGGGCCTTTGAAGGCGTAATGAAAATTGTCGAGGGTTGGCTGGCTTCACCAAAATTAAAGGTTTTCTTCGGCAGTGCCAGCGACTGGTTCAATCAAATCATCATGGGCACATCAACACCCGCAGCACAGGCCGCCGGCGACGCCGCGTCCGGCGCGACGGGGGGACTTGCCGATACAGGCACGGCGGCCGGCCGGTTACTTTTTGATATTGATTTCCTCGGCCTTATTCGCGGAGTATTCGTCAGCGGCAAACCAATAAAAGATGCAGCCATTGCCGATTACGCCTTTAAG
This sequence comes from uncultured Papillibacter sp., assembly GCA_964544005.1. GTDB lineage: Bacteria > Bacillota > Clostridia > Oscillospirales > Oscillospiraceae > Sporobacter. The sequence continues at coordinate 1,436 of CAZJCH010000514.1, read as the reverse complement.
CTGGAAATTCCGCTGGTGAGCTGGTTTGTCAACACAGTCATTATGCCTTATGAAACAGTCCAGCTCATCATGCAGGTCGTCATCGTTTTTATTGAAATCCTCATCGGCTTGTCCCTGATGGGCGGCTTGTTTACGACGCCGTCGAGCCTTGTCTCGCTGGTTTTGCTGTTCATGTTTTCAACAACGACCGGCTTATATCTCTCGAATTTCTGGATGGTGTTTGCCGGCATCGCCTTCTTGTGGGGTGCCGGGACCGTCTTTGGTCTTGACTACTACACGACGCCGCTCATCAAAAGGCATTGGCGCCATGTCGGCTGGGTAAGGCGGTCGTATCTCTATCATGACTGATTCGGGCATCCTGGCACCGGAAGAGGACGCGCTCTCTTTTGATGAAGCGCTGCGCCTGACTGAGGGCGAGTTAAGCCGTCAGCTTAAAAATACGCCGGCTGTCGTCAGACGGCTGACAGGCCATTTGTCACGAGCTGTCGGAAAGAATATCCGCGCGAAATCATTGCTCACATGCGCCATTCGGAATGACGGCGGAATTACGGGCGAAGCAGTAAAAATAGCTGCCGCCATCGAACTGCTGCATCTGGCAACGCTTGTTCATGACGATATCATCGACGACGCCGCCAAACGGCGGGATGTTGAGACACTGCACAGAAGGTTTGGCGAAAAGGCGGCCATCCTGTGTGGAGATTACCTGGTCTGCATGGCGCTTGAGCTGGCGTCAACAGTCAAACCCCTGGAGGAAAGACGCACGTTTGCCCCCAGGATGCTGCCGGGGTATCTGACTGATGTGTTGACAGGGGAGATGCTCCAGAATCAGAATAACTGCAATTTTACCCTGACGGAGCGACAGTACCTGAAAATTATTACAGGCAAAACAGCGGCGATGTTTGTTGCGTCTTTTCACGCGGGTTTTCTGCTGTCGGACGAACCGGAAAGTGTCATGAATAAGTTTCTGGACATTGGCCGAAATGCGGGGATCATATTTCAGCTTGCCGATGATTGCGCCGATTATGAGTCGACTCAGAAAACGTCAAAAAAGCCTGTCCTTTCGGATTTCAAGACAGGCGTCGTCACACTCCCGCTCATCTACACGCTGAAATCGGACAGGTCGCTGTACGGCAAAATCAAGAGCGGCATAAAACCGCAGGCGCTGAAAAAGGCTGTTGAAGTCTCGGGCGGCCTGAACTACACGCGTCTGAAGATATCCGAGTATTACAATAAGACAATGAAACAGATATCGGTACTGCAGACCACACCTGAAAAAAAAGACAGGCTCAAGGTTCTGCTGGAAAAGGCGGCCGGCATTCCGGCTGCGCGTTAAGAACCATCGGAAGTTGTTTTTTATGAACATAGCGGCGCGTTTTTTAAGCTACGTTGAAATCAAGACAAAAATCACTAGCGTCTTTCCCTTCTTGATGACGCTT
>CAZJCH010000513.1:0-1948 GCA_964544005.1 uncultured Papillibacter sp. | reverse complement strand
GAGGGTTGCCCATTGCCTGAAAGACAGCGCCCATGTCAATCATCCTGAGGCCTCTTTCGGACATATCCGCTTTAAAATCGGATAATTCAAGCTCTGTGTACTCACTGCGATTATTCAGATAGAACGGATAGCTGTCGCTGAAGTACGTGTACTGGCCCGGAACGGCGACATAATAGAAAGCGCCGCCATAATTTTGAATTGTCTGATTTAGGTTTGACATGTTGTCCGCCATTTTTTTTGACTGCTCCGAAATTTCATCTTTGTCGACTGTCTCAAACCGATTAAAACCAAGGAGCATGTCGCCGCTGATCACCACATCGTTCACAACGGGGCGGCCGATCACGTTTGCATCAAGAAAGGCGCTGAGCTTAACGAGCGTAATCCGACCGGCAGCGTGATCTTTTAAATAATCCTCCCAACCCGAAAAATAACTGCCGTTTAAAATACTCTGCACAGAAAGTGACGGAGCGGATGCCAGCTCACGATTTTCATAATAAGAAACGGATTCCTTCGGTTTCATGAGTGTGATGATCATGGCGGTCGCCAGGAATACGAGGAAAGCGGCGGTGAAAAAAATATTGGCAAGCTTGGATGATGTCATTTTTCTGCCTCCCGGTTAAAAACGAAAATAAATAAACGGATTAAACGAACCGGTCACCAGCTTTAAATAGGAGAGAGCCAACAGAACAAGCGCCGCCGTTTTCGGGCCCCATGTGAGCAAAAGGCGGGCGGCGGGCTGTGACGATCGCTTTTCCAGCGCGCCTTGCAGCACGTTTTTAACAGGCATCGCCGCGATAACGGCTGCAGCAAACTCCGGCCAATACTCCAAAAGATAATACAGTGTCTGCCCGTCGGCGACTGCACGTGTACCGAGGCCAAACATCGCGCCGATGTAGCCGACGGCAGAGGGCAGGCTGTCAGAGCGGAAAAATACCCAGCTGAGCATCACCATCAGCATGGTGTATATGTGAGCGACGACGGACGGGCATTTTTCAAGCATTTTTCCCCAGATAAACTTCTCACCCAGCAGGAGGAGGAAAAACCACAGGCCCCATGCGATAAATGTCCAAGCCGCACCATGCCAAAGGCCTGTAAGGAGCCAGACGATGGCAATATTTCGGATATGCTTCCATCGTTGACAGCGATTGCCGCCCAGTGGAATATAGACATAATCCCGGAACCATGTCGTCAGCGATATGTGCCAGCGACGCCAGAATTCGGTGACGGATTTGGCTATATACGGATAATTAAAATTCTCCGGAAAATGAAAACCGAACATTTTTCCAAGCCCAATCGCCATATCCGAATAAGCCGAGAAATCAAAATAGATCTGAGCTGTATAAGAAACAATCCCCAGCCAGGAAAGCGATATGGACAGTGTCACCGGAGAACGAGAAAAAATATCGTCCGCTACGCCACCCAGAGCGTTGGCGATCAGCATTTTTTTTGCCAGTCCGAATAGAAACCGAACCGCGCCTTCCGTAAATTCCGTCAGGTTTTCCTGTCGATGATCCACCTCGCGGTAGATGGTTGAATAACGGATAATCGGACCGGCGACAAGCTGGGGAAACAGCAAAATATACAGTGCAAGCTTGAATGGATTTGTCTGTACTTTGGCGCTTCCGCGATAAACATCAATGACATAGCTTAATCCATGGAATGTGAAAAAAGAAATGCCCAACGGCAAAACAACATCTGGGACAGGCAGTCCCGGCAACAGTGTCTGCAGATTTACCGCAAGGAACGCCGAGTATTTAAACCATGCCAGAAGGCCCAGCCCCAGCACAACAGCCGCTGCGCAAAAAAAATGACGCATTAAGGACGTGTGATTTGGGGTAACAAGCAGTCCGCATATATAGTTGAGTGCAATGGATGCAGCGACAACGGGCAGAAAATGGAGGCCACCGTAACTATAAAAGAAAACACTGAAACCGAGCAGCACAAGATT
>CAZJCH010000512.1:0-1957 GCA_964544005.1 uncultured Papillibacter sp. | reverse complement strand
GGTATGTGTCAAGTAAACGTTGGCAAAAGTCACCGCATAGAAAAATGTGCGGAAAAAGCTTGCAGACGTAATATGTTGTTCAAAGGAAAGGGTATAGCAATCCCTTGGCGTTCTGCGCTTGATCGAGATGCTTACGAGACTGCAAGAAAGGGCGTTCTGGAAAGCGATTTCATACTCAACATTTCTTTAGCCCATGGCATGTCGGGGATGGCGGCATGTTTGAAGCCGTTGTAGCCTTTGCCGACACGCTCCGGCACCTCACGAAGCCTAAGACCAACAGGCATCGGCTCGTAATCTGCCGGTACAATAGGACCGAGAGTAGTCAATACGTCTGCGAGCCTGCCAGTATGCTTTAGGCATAGAAGCGCTGTCAAATTATCAGCGCCGCTGTAGGCTGTGGCTGCTTTCAGCTCTTTCGACGACCCGTATGCTTTCCTGTCTTTGCCTTGGAGTTTCAGCCATATCCCATCCGCTTCCTCATACAGTATCTTGCTTTCCAGTTCACCCGTTCCCTCGTTTTGCTGCGCTTTCTTCACAAGAACATCTTCCCGCGCCCGGACGCGATCTCCAGTCTCCTGCGTTATCGCCATGCCGTCTGATGGCTGATCGTCTGGCCGGTCAGCTCATTGTTCTGCCGCGCTGTTTCTCTGTAGGTACTTTCGCATGCTGCCGTTGCTATAAGTTCCGACAGCATCGGACTTATTTGCCCCGGTGTATCTATCCCAACAGCCTCGTCCAATAGATATACATGGAGGTTCTGCCCGGCTTCTTCCTCGGTCTCGTACACTCGGCGGCTATACTCAACTTCGCCCAGCACCGTCTTTAACACCGCCGCCGTTTCCCTTATCTTTGTATCTCTTTCGGTCGCGTGTCTCCGTCAGTGCGTCGTCCTGGGCCTCGCGGCCCGCTCCTGTGCCGCGTATCGCCGCACAAGAGGACGGCACACTGCCGTCTCTTCGGCCTCGCCGTATATGCTGATATATGTATAATATGTACGGCGAACTGCCGTCATTTGATATTTCTGATCTGCGAGATGTTTTCTTCCGTCAAATCCGTATACTGTATTTCAATTTCCGAAGCGCTGCCAATGAAGGAGTTGATCCATGCATTATATGCGGTTGCGTCTACCGGGTGGGTCGTGTCATACTCTCCATCTTCCATAATATAGTAGACGAGCCCCGTTCCGCTTTTGTCTATATCACTTGGAAACGGATTCCCATCGTCTGCTCCCGGGTAATTTTTATCCCATGCATCCACCATGGCAACGAGTATATAGCTGTCCGTTTCGGGCGCGTATTGATACAGGCTGTAGGGCCAAAAGCTATCGCCGGCACGTCCCTGATTATGAGACCAGCCCGCTTTGATGATACCGTTTTCATAAAACGTCAGGAACGGGAATTCACTGAGTTCCGTTTGCAGTATTTTTGTCTCTGCGTCGCAACCAAACACATATCCTACCTGTCCGGCCATATAAGTGCTGTTGTACATCAGGAGGAGCTCCGCTTCCCCGTCGTTATCCACGTCGTACAGAACGAATTTGTTCTCAGCCATATCCCCTGTCAGCTCTGCGGCTTCGTCGCCGTCAGGAAATATATGGTTTTTCCCCAGATTATCAAGCGCGTCAGCATAAGCCTGATACATGTCGACAAGTTTTTCAGAGGGCTTTTCTGCACCTTCCGGGGCCTCATTCATTGAGTCTGCCGGTTTATTTGTCGGTGCATCCGGAACCGCCGCCGAAGCAGACGGTGAAACCTTATCGTTACTGTCATCTGTTTTCAATGCCTGATTGGTGCTGCAAGCGGCCATCGCTAAACATAAAGCCATAGAACAAACCAGGATTACGATTCTTTTCATTTTGCGGATTCTTCTTTTATATCTTTCAGTATCAACTGAGTCTAACGTCATGAATGCCCAATATGTACCGCCGAACACAAGTCGACGGTTCTAGTAGAGCGAG
>CAZJCH010000511.1:0-1970 GCA_964544005.1 uncultured Papillibacter sp. | reverse complement strand
ACTGGGCAGGCATGCCGAATGCATTAAAACCGTCATCAAGGCTGGCTATAAGCTGGAGGTGCCGCGTGAAGAAGCTTAAAACAAAACGGACGCTCCCGGCGCTGACCCGGCGCATCGCCATTGTCGTGACTATGCTGTGCCTCGCCTGCATGTACGCCATAACCTCCGTTACGGCGGAGAGCTTGTATGTTCAGTATTATGAGATGGGCCAGAATTTCATGGAAAACGCATGGGAAATTGCCCGTTTCAGCGAACGTCTCGACGGCGACACTCCGCAGCTGCCCGGGTACACAGAATACGTCCTGTGGGACGCCATACGGGGCGTTGCGCCCAGCCACAGTTACGGCATTCTCGGTATGGCCCGGCACACCCAGGTGCTCCGCACCGAGGCGATTGCCGCTGACGGCGCCGCTGCCGTGTTCGACCCGGAGGGAAATCCGGTGGCCTACTCAAGCAATTTCTTTATTTTCTCATATAATTTTGAAGAGGCTGACGTCATTTTCGGAAGCTCGCCGGACGGGTACGCCGTCTGCGTCCTCGACCGGCAGATGGATCCGGAAACGGCGAAGTTTCGTATTGAACAGAGCTTTAGTATGGGCGCAAGGCATGAGGCCCTGCGTTATCGGTTCACCGGCGTACTGGAAAACGGCTACTTCACCGTTCATAAGGCAGCATTCTACCGCAATCCCGCCCTTGGAAACCCAGAGTCCGGCTGGATCGAGCTGCCCGGCTTTGACGGCACTGCCCCGAAAGGTGCGGAGACGGTGACGCTATATTCAAACAGTATCCAGGAGCAAACGTATAAAACGAGCCGTCCTTTCCATTACGCCGGCGCTGAAGTGAGTGACCTTGGCAAGTTTATGTCGGCTCTCGGGCCTGTAATGGAAAGCTGGCAGCAGGCCACGCAATTCAACTTGACGGATTTTGTATATACCCAGACGATATCCTACTACGATTTATCGGACTGGGATGGTACGGCTGAGAATTCTCCGGAGCTTGAGTATAAGCTGGCCGTCGCGATGCTAGCTTCTCCGTGGCGGTCTGCCATATCCGCCCTGCAAAACGTCTATATCATCACTTTCTTGATTGTAACCGCAGGCATCCTCTGGCTGCGAAAGGCGCTCCAGCGCCATGTGACGGCGCCTGTCGCCGCCGTTAACAGGGGTATTGCAGAAGGCTTTATTAATGTCCGCGGCCCGGACGACCCACCTTTGAAGTATACGGAAACAGCAGAACTGACGGAGCATTACGAGGAGACGAGAGAACGGCTCAATCGCAGCAAGGATACCATCACCCGGCTTGAAAAGACGGTACAATACGCGCAGGAGGCGGAGGAAAACCGGCGCCAGATGACATCTTCCATTGCCCATGAGCTGAAAACTCCCTTGGCCGTCATCCACAGCTATGCCGAGGGACTCCGGGAGCGCATTGCCGAGGAGAAGCGCGACAAATACCTCGACGTCATCCTCTCCGAAACTGAGCGGATGGACGGTATGGTTCTGGAAATGCTGGACCTGTCCCGACTGGAGGCAGGGAAGGTCAGGCTTTTAAGAGAGGATTTCTCCATCTCCGAGCTGACGTCGGCCGTCTTTGAGCGGCTGGCGCGCGCCGCCGAAGCAAAGGCGCTCCGGCTGACCTTCGAGCTGGGGGAGGACTGTATTGTCAGCGCCGACCCGGCGCGCATCGAGCAGGTCATCACAAATTTCGCAACGAACGCGGTGAAATATACGCCGCCCGGAGGAAGCATAAGGGTATCCACGTCAAAAACCCGATCCGGCGTGACACTGACTGTTGAGAACGACAGCGAGCCCCTGTCCCGCGAAGCGCTCTCAAAGGTCTGGGATACCTTCTACCGAACCGACGATTCCCGCACCGGCGCCGGCACCGGTCTGGGGCTCGCCATCGCGAAGAGCATCATTGACCTGCACGGGGGCAAATGCTGGGTCAGAAACACACAAACAGGCGTCGCG
>CAZJCH010000510.1:0-1986 GCA_964544005.1 uncultured Papillibacter sp. | reverse complement strand
CACTGATGCTTTTAATAACATCAAGAGACATATCTAACACCTCCCTTTGACTCGTATCTATGTGCAGTATACAATATATAGTATAACAAGACAGCTTTATCAATAAATATACACCATATAGACAAAGTGTCAAGAGAAAAGGTCGATATTTAGAGCCGATATTTGGAAAAAACAGCGTGTCTGCTCCGGGGAACTTTAAAAAGATTATATTGCATGTCTGACGCATTCGAATATAATGGAAGTCAGTTTAAAGGGGGCGGTATTGTGGTTAAAAGGAAGAGACGTTTCGGCGATAGGAAGGACGGCAGGCTGCTCCGCTCCCTTGATCCGCTCTACAAATTCGCGCCGTTTATCATGAAGTTCAAAAACGACGCCAACAATAGCTTTGCCGACAGCATTGAGATTACGGAAGTAGACCGCTTTCTCAGAAAAAAGAGGGCCGAGGGTTATCCCGGGATGGGGATGCTCCATGTGTTTCTCGCCTCATATTGCCGCGTTGTCAGCCAGATGCCGGCGCTCAACCGCTTTATCGCCGGCCAGAGGATATACGCGCGCAAGAATATCGAGATCATCCTGATCGTCAAGAAATCGATGTCGACCGAAGCCGGAGAGACATCTATTAAGGTCGTGCTCGACCCGCGGGATACCATCTCCGATATCTACCGCAAAATCAGCGCCGAAATAGACCTTATTAAAAACGGGAATGATTCAAGCACGGACGACGTTGCGAAAACGCTTATGAAAATTCCGCGCGTTATTTTAAAGTTCTGCATTTTTATCTTGAATATACTTGAATATTTCGGCAAGCTGCCCCAGTCGCTCGTTGACGCGAGCCCGTTCCACGGCTCCATGTTCGTCACCGACCTCGGCTCCATCGGCATCCCGCCTGTTTATCATCATCTGTACAATTTCGGAACAATCCCTCTCTTCCTGGCCTTCGGCACAAAGCGCAGGGCGCTCGAGGTCCAGAAGGACGGCTCCGTCGCTGAAAAAAAGTACGTCGACTACACCCTCGTCCTCGACGAGCGCATCGGCGACGGCTTCTTCTTCGCCCAGGTTTTCAAGTACTTAAAAAGCTTCATCCGCCACCCCCACCAGCTCGACATCCCACCGGAAATAGTGGTTGAAGATGTGGATTAAGCACGACAAGAGGGCGGACACGAGGTCCGCCCTTTATATAGAATCCCTAATGAATTATTGATAACTGTCGTAGATATCCGTCAGGACCTCAAGCGCTTTGGCGTCGTCGATCTTCACGGGGCAATGATTACACAGATGGCTCGACACGACATCCGGGACGAAGCTCAGAACATCCTCTCTCTTATAGCCCATTTCCTTCAATGACTTGACGTTTAATGCGCGCATCATTTCGAGGATTTTGTCGGCGACGAGCTTTCCGAGCTGCTCACCTGATTCGGAGCCTTTGAGTGCGATGCCCAGCGCGTCGGCGATGACGCGCATTTTTTCCGGTACGGCGGGGGCTGAGATCCTCATGGCGGCGGGGAGGCAGATGCCGCAGCCGTAGCCGTGGGCCGTGTGGAAATGGCCGGACAGCGCGTCGGCCGCGGCGTGGCCCACGTGCGTCAGCGGATTGTTGAACGCGAGCCCCGCCAGATTGGCGGCCAGCATCATCTCGGAACGCGCCTCGATATTATCCGGCTCATTATAAGCTTTTATGAGATATTTTGCGATCTTGCGTATGGCTGCTTCGCCGACAACGTCGCTGTGCGGGTTCCAGTCGAGACTCGTCATCGCCTCCATCGCGTGGGCCAGCGCGTCCAAGCCCGTATGTGCCGTTTCGCGCTTCGGCAGCGACAGCGTCAGCTCCGGGTCGACTATGGCGAAATTCGTGTTGACGAAGGCGCTCCACTTGGCGCCCAATTCTGGCCGCGAAATAATGCATACCGCCGTGACCTCGCTGCCGGTCCCGGCCGTCGTCGGGACGAGAATGACCGGCGTTTTCGTGTCATAGTATTCCGGCTTGGC
>CAZJCH010000509.1:0-2013 GCA_964544005.1 uncultured Papillibacter sp. | reverse complement strand
CAGCGAGATCGAGGGCGAGATGGGCGACAGCAGCGTCGGCGTCGTGGCGCGGCTCATGTCCCAGGCGCTTCGGAAGCTGGCGGGCTCCATCTCGAAAACAAACTGCATCGTCATCTTTATCAACCAGCTCCGTGAGAAGATCGGCGTCATGTACGGCAGCCCCGAGACGACGCCGGGCGGCCGTGCGCTCAAATACTTCGCCAGCGTCCGCATCGACGTCCGGCGCATCGAATCCTTGAAAAACGGCACGGAGGTCGTCGGGAACAGGACAAAAGCGAAAATCGTCAAGAATAAGGTCGCGCCGCCGTTTAAGGAAGCAGAGTTCGATATCATGTACGGCGAGGGCATCTCCAAGGTGGGCGAGATCATTGATCTCGGCGTCAAGCTCGGGCTCATCGAGAAGGGCGGCGCGTGGTTCACTGTCGGTGAAACGCGTATCCAGGGCCGCGACGGCGTGAAGGAATACCTGAAATCCAATCCCGACGTCGCCGACGACCTGGAAGAGAAGATCCGCCGCGACGCGGCCAAGCTGATGACGCCACAGGCGAAAATCGCTGCCAAGGCGGCCGGCCGCGCCGTCGACGTCACTGCTGAGGAATTTGAGGGATAAACCCTGGCGGGAGTGAAAAGTGAAGGGTAAAGAGTGAAGAGTGAAAATCGAGAAGCTCACCCGTTCTGAAAAAAACGCCGGCATCTGGTTTGCCGAGTTTGAGGATGGCAGCAGTTTGCGCGTCAATGTAGCGCTGATTGCGGACTACAGTCTTTATTCGGGGCGCGAGCTGGACGGGGATGAATATGAAGCGCTCAAAGCTTCCGCCGCATCTGCTTCTGCGAAAGCGCGCGCCCTGCGCATCCTCGGCAAACGCAATATGTCCCGCCGGGAGATCACCGACAGGCTGATGCAAAAAGGCGAGAATGAGGAGACGGCGGAGGACACAGCCGAGTGGCTCCAGGACATCGGGGCCGTCAACGACGCGGAATATGCCCGCCTGATCGTGCGGCATTATATGTCCCGCGGCTACGGGAAAATGCGTATCCAGGACGAACTCTACCGCCGCGGCATCGAAAAGGAGCTCTGGGAGGACGCGCTCAGTGCGCTTCAGGAATCGGACGACATGGCTTATGCTTATCTGGTGGCGAAGCTCAGGGGCGCTGTGCCGGATAAAACGGTGATGCGGCGTGTCACCGATGCGTTATACCGCCGCGGCTTCTCGTGGGAAGAGATAAAATCGGCAGTGCAAAGATACAAGAGCGAACAGGATACGGACATATTTTTAAACAGCGAAACAGAGGATTAAACGAAGCATGAAAAAAGTCGGGCTCATTTCTCTCGGTTGTGCAAAGAATCTTGTGAACAGCGAGCAAATGCTCTATCTCCTGCGTGAAGCGGGATATGAAATAACCTGCGGCACCGACGGTGCCGCGTGGGAGACAGATGGCGTGGACGCCGTCGTCGTCAACACCTGCGGCTTTATCGAGAGCGCCAAGATGGAAGCTATCGAGACTATTTTGGAGCTGGGGCAGGCGAAAAACGAAGGCCGTATCAAGAAGATCATCGTGGCCGGGTGCCTCTCCGAGCGTTATAAGGATGAGATGCTGAAGGAGCTGCCGGAGATTGACGCGCTTGTGGGCGTCGGCAGCTATCAGGATATCGTCGAAGCCGTCCGGTCGGCGCTGAGCGGAAAACCATACGTGAAATTCGGCGACAACAGCATACCCGACCCGGAAATCGACAGGGTGATCACAACGTCGGGGGTCTGGGCTTATCTGAAGGTCGCGGAGGGCTGCGACAACAGGTGCGCTTACTGCGTCATTCCCGATATCAGGGGCCGTTTCAGAAGCCGGCCGATGGAGAATATTTTAAATGAAGCCCGCGAGCTCGTAGCCCGCGGCATGAAAGAGCTCATCATCGTCGCCCAGGACACGACACGGTACGGCCTCGACCTGTACGGTGAGCGCCGCCTTCCGGAACTGCTGACGGAGCTTTGCGCGATAGAAGGGCTGAAATGGATA
>CAZJCH010000508.1:0-2014 GCA_964544005.1 uncultured Papillibacter sp. | reverse complement strand
ACTTCTTTGATTATGTGAGGGCTTTATGAATGTTGATCTGATTTTTAAAATCGCCGCGGTCGGGATTCTTGTCGCCGTCCTGAACCTGCTGCTTACCAACTCAAAGCGCGAGGAACAAGCGCTGATGACGACGATCGCGGGTCTTGTCGTTGTGCTCATCATCATCGTTCAGGAGATAAATGAGCTGTTTAACATGATCAAGAATTTATTTGGTTTTTAGCTATGAGTATGCTGATTAAGATCGCAGCCGTTGCCGTGGCGGGAACGGTGCTCAGCCTTGTCATTAAAAAAAACAGCCCCGAGATGGCGCTGATGCTCACGGTATCGCTGGCGTTGATCGCCCTGTATCTGGCGTTCGACACGATCAGGGAAATTACTGATTTTATCAAGTCGCTTGCCGATGCGGCAAGGATATCGCCGGCTGTCCTTACCATTGTGATCAAGACAATCGGCGTATCAATCGTTACAAAGCTGTCTGCCGATGTCTGCCGTGATGCGGGCCAGTCCTCGGTGGCGTCTGGCATTGAGCTGGCGGGCGCGTTTGCCGCGCTGTACATATCGCTTCCGCTTTTCAAAACCGTTATGAGTATGATCGAGTCATTGATCTGAACCACGGCAGCCCGACAGGATACGATGGAGTCACAAATGAAAAAAGTCATCACCGGTCTTATATTGACATTCATTATGATATTTCTTCTGGCCTTCGCACTGACGCCGGCAGCAAAAGCGTCAGATACGGGGCAGACAAGCCTGCCCGATGCTCCTGCATCACAAAACGGACAAGACCAACTGACGGTTGAGGATGTTCAGCAGAACCAGGCCGAGGCGCTGGAGACGGACAAGCTGGAGAACGCGCTGCCGGACGACGCCGGCAGCCTGTTGGGTGATATGAAAGTAACCGACAGCCTCGACCTGTCCGGCGGTGTACAAAAACTGCTCGGCGGCCTTCAAAGCGGCATCGGCGGTGCCATCACAAGCGGGCTGAAAAGCGCCGCTGTTATCCTGATCATAGCCATCCTGTGCTCGACGGTGAGCACAGCCTTTGAGGGCGGAGCCAAATATGCCATACTGGCCGGGATTCTGGCCATTGCAGCCGTCAGCGTGTCAAATGTCAATGCGTTTATCGGGCTCGGCAGCAAGACGCTCGACGACATGAACACCTTTTCAAAAATGCTTCTGCCCACGCTGACAGGCGCTGCGGCCGCCAGCGGAGCAATTACCTCGGCGGCGGCAAAATATGCCGCAACGGCGCTGTTTGTGGACATCATGATGTCGGTTTCAAAAAGCATCATTGTCCCGCTCATCTACGCCTATATGGCGACGAGCATCGCCGAGGCGGCCCTTGGCGGAGATGGACTGACAGGCGCGTCGAATCTTCTGAAATGGCTGACAAAAACGGTTATGCTGGGCATCGTGCTCCTGTTTGTTGCCTACCTCTCCCTGACGGGCGTTATATCAGGTACAACGGACGCGGTGACGACAAAAGCCTTAAAGACGACGATCACCACCATCCTGCCCGTCGTGGGCGGCATCATAGCGGACGCCTCGGAGACAGTTCTGGCCGGAGCGTCGATTCTCAGAAACGCCATCGGTATATTTGGTTTTCTGGCGGTAGCCGCCACCTGCCTGTTCCCGTTTTTGCATCTCGGCGTCAATTATCTGCTCTATAAGGCTGCTGCCGGACTGTCGGGAGCGATTGCCGACGGCCGGATCACGAAGCTTGTAGGTGCCGTCAGTACGGCGTTCGGTATGATGCTCGGCCTCGTGGGCGCCAGCGCTTTGATGCTTTTTATTTCGATCATTTCAGTGATTAAGGTGGTGACGTGAAATGACCGAAGCGCTCAGGAGCTGGGTTATCGGGCTGGCCGGCGCCGCCATGGTGACAGCTGTCGCGATGACTGTGACGCCGGAAGGAAAGGTGAAAAAAATCGTCGCCCTCATCTGTGGCTTGATGACGGTCATCGCCCTTTTGAAGCCGGTCATCGGGCTTGATATCGCGAGCTTTTCAAGACAC
>CAZJCH010000507.1:0-2017 GCA_964544005.1 uncultured Papillibacter sp. | reverse complement strand
CCGCTGTTCTACGGCTTCCGGGGCGGGAAGGGCGTCATGGCGATGGGCACGATCCTGTTCTTTGTAGACTGGCGCATTGCCCTCTTTGGCTGGGGCGCATTCATTCTGCTGACGCTATTGACGCGGTATGTCTCACTGGGCTCCATTATCGGCGTGACCGCTTATCCCGTCTCGCAGGCGATCATGGGACTCGGAGGTATATGGGAGCTCATCATCGCTATTGCGAGCGCAGCGCTTCTTATATATCGTCATCGTGAAAATATCAAGCGCCTGATTAAGGGAAATGAATCTAAACTCAGCTTCCGAAGAAAGAAAGAAGCGTAAACTATGAAAATATCGGTTTTAGGGAGCGGCAGTTGGGGGACGGCGGTCGCCAAATTACTTAATGAGAACGGCCACGATGTGACGCTGTGGTCAAAATTTGAAAAAGAGGCGGAAACGCTCAGGACAGCGCGGGAAAATCCTTTTTTGAAAGGCGTCATAATCCCGGACGCTGTAAAAATCACAGCCATTGCGGGTGAAGCGGCCCGTGGGGTCGATATCGCCGTTTTCGCGACGCCGTCTTTTGCCGTGGCGGAGACAGCGGCGTTGTTCAAAGATAAACTGCCCAAGGATTGCATTATTGTGTGCATTTCAAAAGGCATTGAGAAGGATACGACGCGCCTGTTTTCCCGGATATTAAGGGAGACCTTTGGTGAAGACGCAAAAATCGCTTCGCTCTCCGGTCCGACACATGCCGAGGAGGTGGGGCGCGGGATGCCCACGGCCTGTGTCGTCGCTTCGGAGGATATCAAGATAGCCGAGATGGTTCAGGATGTGTTTTCAAACGACTATATGCGCGTCTACACGTCCACCGATGTTATCGGCGTGGAGCTTGGCGCGGCGCTTAAAAACGTTATAGCCCTTGGCGCCGGTATCAGCGACGGCCTCGGCTTCGGCGACAATACGATCGCTATGCTGATGACGCGGGGGCTGGCCGAAATGGCCGATCTCTGCGTGGCCCTCGGCGGCAAAAAAGGCACGCTGGCGGGCCTGGCCGGTCTCGGAGACCTCATCGTCACCTGTACCTCCCAGCACTCCAGAAACCGCCGCGCCGGCGTCCTGATCGGCAAAGGCGTACCAGTGCAGGAAGCCATGAAGCAGGTCGGTGCCGTCGTGGAAGGATATTACGCGGCGAAAGCCGCCCACGAGCTGGCGGCGAAGACCGGTATCGATATGCCGATCAGCGAGGAAGCTTATAAGGTTCTGTACGAGGGCAAATCGCCGCTCGACGCCATGAGGGACCTTATGGCTCGCGATAAAAAGCGCGAGGACGCTTCCGGTAATGAGTCCTGGGTAGGATAGAATTTAGCGGGGGGAGCTAAGCTCCCCCCGGTCATATTATTATTTCGTCATAATACGTCGGCGGATTGAAATAATAAAATCAGAATTCCCAACGGGCGAGGCATGCGTTTCGCTTGACTTGATATAGAATTGAGGCCTTTCATGACAAAAATTCCTTTTTCACAGCTGAGCTTGACGCCGAAGGTTGAACGAGCCATCGCGCAAATGGGCTTTGATGAGGCAACGCCGATTCAATCCGAAGCCATACCGCTTATCAGAACTGGCGTCGATGTTATTGCGCGTTCGCAGACCGGCACGGGTAAAACAGTCGCGTTTGCGATTCCGGCAATCGAAAGAGTAGATACACACGAGGAGAAAGCGACCATTCAGGTGCTGATCCTCTGTCCAACACGAGAGCTCGCAATGCAGGGAGCCGATGAAATCCGTAAAGTGGCGCGATTTAAGACAGGGATTCATCCTGTTGAAATCTACGGCGGCGCCGCCATAGACAAGCAATGCATCCGTTTGCGGCGCGCTAATATTGTCATTGGAACGCCAGGCCGGGTGATGGATCACATGCGCCGGAAAACCATCAGGCTGAATAACCTGAAAATGATTGTGCTCGATGAGGCGGATGAGATGCTTAATATGGGCTTCAAAGAGGACATAGAAACCATTCTGAAGGATACGCCGG
>CAZJCH010000506.1:0-2027 GCA_964544005.1 uncultured Papillibacter sp. | reverse complement strand
AGGAGGAAAATATCATGGTATTCGAAAAAATCGCAGGGATGATCGCGGAGCATTTTGGCACGGACATCAATACAATCATGGAAGATACGACCTTTGAGTCACTCGGAATCGACTCGCTGGACACCGTCGAAATGGTCATGCAGCTGGAAGAGGATCTCGGCATTGAGATCGAGCTTGAAGAAAAACTCGCCACCGTCGGGGAGCTTGCCAAATTTATAGAAGCGAAGATGGGTTAAGGCTTCAGCGGAAGGAAAGATTTTGCAATGATTAAGACGCCAGTATGTGATATTTTTAGGATTGAATACCCGATCTTTCAAGGCGGAATGGCCTGGATCGCCGACGGCAGGCTGGCGGCCGCCGTTTCAAACGGCGGCGGGCTCGGGATTATTTCAGCCATGAATGCCGGCGCCGATTATCTCAGAGAGCAGATCAAAATCGCACGGGACTTGACCGGAAAGCCTTTCGGCGTCAATATCATGCTGATGAGCCCTTTTGCGGAGGAAGTCAGCAAGGCAGTCGCAGAGGAAAAGGTCGCCGTCGTTACAACCGGCGCAGGAAATCCGGCGAAATACATCCCAATGTGGAAGGACGCCGGAGTCAAGGTAGTCCCCGTCATCGCGTCCGTGGCGTTGTGTAAGCTGTTAACGCGGGCCGGCGCCGACGCCATTATCGCCGAAGGCGGAGAGAGCGGCGGCCATGTGGGCGAGACGACAACACTTGTGCTTGTACCTCAGGTTGTTCAGGCAACGCACCTTCCTGTCATCGCAGCAGGAGGGATTGCCGACGGGCGCGGCGTTGCCGCGTGCTTTATGCTCGGCGCCCAGGGCGTCCAGCTCGGCACGCGTTTTCTCGTGGCAGACGAGTGCTCCGTCCATGAAAACTACAAGGATAGGATCATCTCGGCCAACGATATTGCGACGATCACGACTGGCAAACGTCTCGGTCATCCCGTGAGAAGCTTGAAAACACCATTCTCCAGGGCATATTTCAAAGCGGAATACTCAAGCATGTCCGACGAGGAGCTCGAGACGCTGGGTGCGGGTGCGCTGCGCCTGGCTGCAGTCGAAGGCGATCTTGAAAAGGGCTGCTTCCTTGCGGGTCAGGCCGCGGGTATGGTGCATAAAAGACAGCCGGCGTCTGAGATGATCCGCGAGCTTTTTGAGGAAGCGGAAAACGCACTGTGTGGAGCAAGCAGATGGATAAAATAGCTTTTATATTCTCCGGCCAGGGCGCCCAATACAGCGGAATGGGTCAAGCGCTTTATTCGTGCAGTCCGGCGGCACGCGCGGTTTTCGACATGGCGGACAGTATTCGCCCCGGAACGTCGCAGCAGTGCTTCGAAGGGACCCCGGAGGAACTGACCTTGACGGAAAACACGCAGCCCTGCATTTTCTGCGTCGACCTAGCCGCGGCGGCGGCGCTCCGCGAAGCGGGCGTTCATGCCGACATGCTGGCGGGATTTTCCCTCGGAGAAATCGCCGCTCTGGCCTATTCCGGCGCTGTCACATATGAGGACGGCTTTAAGCTCGTCTGCCGGAGGGCGCAGTATATGCAAAATGCATCGCAGGAGGCGCCGGCGGCCATGGCCGCCGTATTAAAGCTCTCCGACGACGCAGTTGTTGCACTGACGAAGGAATTTGATAACGTTTACGCCGTCAATTTCAACAGCCCCGGTCAGGTCGTCGTAGCCGGCGAGGTAAACGCGCTGGAGGCGTTTAAGGCACGCGTAAAGAATACGGGCGGGAAAGCGATGCCGCTTAAGGTCAGCGGCGGCTTCCATTCGCCGTTCATGGCCCCGGCCTCGGATCATTTCGCCTCGGAGCTTGATAAATATGTCATAACACCGCCGTCCGTGCCGCTTTATTCAAACGTGACGGCACGGCAGTATGAAGACGATTATCAAGGTCTGCTGACACAGCAGATCAAAAGCCCCGTTCAATGGTGGCGTACCGTCGAAAACATGATCAGCGCAGGCGCCGGCACGTTTATTGAGGTCGGGCCGGGTAAGGTTTTATCAGGGCTTGTCT
>CAZJCH010000505.1:0-2028 GCA_964544005.1 uncultured Papillibacter sp. | reverse complement strand
AAAAACATCGTCGCGCTCATCGACGACGGGAACACGATCCCCTTTATCGCGCGCTACCGGAAGGAGATGACGGGCTCGGTGGACGACCAGGTGCTCCGTGAGATCTATGACCGCCTGACGTATCTGCGTAATCTTGAAAAGCGGAAGGCTGAGGTTAAAGAGAGCATCACAGCGCAGGAAAAAATGACGGACGAGCTGGCACGTGCGATTGACAGCGCGGTGACCCTCGCCGAGGTGGAGGACCTGTACCGCCCCTTCCGCCCGAAGCGCCGCACGCGCGCGACGATCGCGAGGGAAAAAGGGCTTGGGCCTTTGGCTGAAATCATTATGGCACAGAATATCAAACAGGGAAGCCTTGAAGAAATTGCCGCACCGTTTATAGATACAGAAAAAGGCGTCGCCACCTGGGAGGAGGCGCTCCAGGGCGCCATGGACATCGCTGCAGAGGACATCTCCGACGACGCCGAATGCCGTAAGCATTTACGCGCTTTAATGTTCCGGGAGGGCAAACTCGTCTCGAAGGCCGCAAAGAATGAGAAGTCCGTCTATGAGATGTATTATGATTACACTGAGCCCGTTTCAAGAATTCCAAGCCACCGTATCCTCGCCGTCAATCGGGGTGAAAAAGAGGAAATTCTGAAGGTCGAGATTGAATTGAATACAGATTCAGCGATAGATATCCTGTATAAACGGTTTGTTATTAACGGCTTTGTAACGACGGAGACGGTCAAAGCTGCCGCGCAGGACGCGTGGAAACGGCTGATTGAGCCCTCAATCGAGCGCGAGGTGCGGGGCGAGCTGACGAACAAGGCGTCCGAGCAGGCCATCAAAATGTTCGGCCTGAACCTGAAGCCGCTTCTCCTGCAGCCACCCGTCAAGAACAAGGTCATCCTGGGCCTCGACCCCGCATACAGGACGGGCTGTAAAATCTCCGTTATCGATCAGACGGGAAAGGTGCTCGACACCACCGTCGTTTACCCCACGCCTCCCGAGAACAAAACCGCGGAAGCGAAAAAGGAGCTCAAGCGGCTTATTGAGAAGCATCAGGTTGACGTTATCTCCATCGGCAACGGCACGGCATCCAAGGAATCCGAAATTTTTGTGGCGGGGCTTATTGCCGAGTTGAACCGACCCGTCAGCTATATGGTCGTCAACGAGGCGGGAGCGTCGGTTTATTCGGCGTCCAAGATTGGCGCGGAGGAATTCCCCGATTTCGACGTGACGCAGCGGAGCGCCGTCTCCATTGCCCGGCGTCTTCTCGATCCGCTGGCGGAGCTCGTGAAGATCGACCCCAAGTCCATCGGCGTCGGACAGTACCAGCACGACATGCCCCCCGCGCGGCTGGATTCCACCCTGGGCGGCGTCGTGGAGGACTGCGTGAACAGCGTCGGCGTCGATTTGAATACAGCTTCAATATATTTATTGACGTATATATCGGGTCTCGGCATGGCTGTTGCTAAAAACATCGTCGCCTACCGCGACGAAAACGGCCGCTTCAAAAGCCGCCCCGAATTAAAGAAGGTCGCCAAGCTCGGGCCCAAGGCGTACGAGCAGTGCGCCGGCTTCCTGCGCATCCCCGGCGGCAAGAACATCCTCGACAACACCTCCGTCCACCCCGAATCGTATGAGGCCGCTGAAAAGCTTTTAAAGATGTTCTCCCTGAGTCTGTCCGTTAAAGACGGCGGTATCGAGACCCTGCCGCTGCTCGTGAAATCGGCGGGCGAGGAAAAGGTCGCCCTGGACCTCGGCATCGGCGTCCCGACGCTCCGGGATATCATCAAGGAGCTTCAAAAGCCCGGCCGCGACATCCGCGACGAGCTGCCGCACCCGATGCTCCGGACGGACATTATGGATTTAAACGACCTGAAGCCCGGAATGGAACTCACCGGTACGGTTCGCAACGTCATCGACTTCGGCGTCTTCGTCGACATCGGCGTCCACCAGGACGGCCTTGTCCACATCTCCGAGCTCTGCGACCGCTACATCCGCCACCCCTCCGAGGTCGTCAAGGTCGGCGACATCGTCAAA
>CAZJCH010000504.1:0-2037 GCA_964544005.1 uncultured Papillibacter sp. | reverse complement strand
TGCACGGGAATGAAACTGTGCCGTCGCAGCGGATCATAGAAGAGCTTAAGGAGCTTGGTATCGGCATCGGGTCCTTCGGCCCACCCATCAAGTCCGAAGCGATCTCCAACGATATTCTGCTGAAAATCCCTGAGCTGTCATGGATCGCCGTTAACGTCAGCGGCAGCCACGCCGATATTATTGTCAGGGAACGCGTTCCGAAGCCTCAAATTGTGGATGAGAACGCGCCGACGATGGTCTATGCCTTAAAATCGGGTATAATATCAAAAATGAGCGTGCTGGAGGGCGCTCGCGTCCTGACGGTGGGGGACACGGTGCAGGCCGGGGATATCCTTGTGACGGGCATCATGGATTCCATCGCGTCCGGTAAACGGACGGTGCACGCTATGGCGGAGGTTCAGGCCAGGACATGGTATGAAATGGCCTCGCAGATCACACTTGGCATGCTGCAAAAGGAATACACGGGAGAGGTCAAGACAAAAACTGCCGTCATCATTGCCGGAATAAGGATAAATTTATATTTTAGTGGTGGAATTTCCTTTAGCAATTATGATAAAATTACAACGGTAAAATCGCTGGCGCTTCCGACGGGCAACGTGCTGCCGATCACCATCGTCAGGGAGAAGTATGACGAGTACTCGCCGACCGGTGCCAACCTCAGCATTCTTTCGGCGGAGGAGCTGCTGCAGAAGCGGCTGATGGATCGCCTGAAGCAGAAGATCGGGAACGGGGAAATTATCGAGACGGCCTTTGAGACGAAGCTTGACGGCGATGTCCTGACAGTGACGCTCCGTGCCGAGTGCCTGGAGCAGATCGCGGCGGAACGGCCTTTAACGGCTGAGGAAATCAGGCAGGCGGTGTTGCCGCCTCCGGAAGACACCGAGCCATGAGCTGCGGTCAGTGTTCGGATTCAACAAAAGAAACGGGGAACTGAAATATGGCAGAAAAAACTATGAGCGTCGACAGGCTTGAGCACATCATCAGCGTGTTCGGCTCTTTTGACGAGAACCTGCGGCTCATAGAAAACGAACTCAATGTCAAGATCACGGACAGAAATTCGGAACTGAACCTTTCCGGCGACGATGAGAACATCATGTACGCCGAGCGGGCTATCAGCGGCCTTCTGGCGCTGGCGGCCAAGGGGGAGAGTATCGACGCCAGAAACGTCCGCTATATCATCGGACTTGTCAGGGAAGGTCATGACGACAAGATCGGGGAGCTGGCTCGGGACGTCATCTGCATCACGGCGAAGGGCAAGCCGGTCAAGGCAAAGACGTTGGGTCAGAAGACATACGTCGAGGCAATCAATAAAAATACGATCACGCTGGGCATCGGGCCGGCCGGCACGGGAAAGACGTATCTGGCCGTCGCCTCCGCCGTCGCGGCGTTTCGGGACAAGTCCGTCAACAGGATCATTCTGACACGCCCGGCTGTCGAGGCGGGAGAGCGCCTGGGCTTTCTGCCGGGCGACCTGCAGAGCAAGGTCGACCCATACCTGCGCCCCCTGTACGACGCTTTGTTCGAGATGCTGGGCGCGGAGACATACCAAAAATACCTGGAGCGGGGCAATATTGAGGTCGCGCCGCTGGCGTACATGCGCGGCCGGACGCTGGACGATTCGTTTATCATATTGGACGAGGCGCAGAACACGTCCCGGGAGCAGATGAAGATGTTTCTGACGCGGCTCGGCTTCGGCTCGAAAATCGTCATCACCGGGGATATCACGCAGATCGACCTGCCCGCCGAGAAAATCAGCGGCCTCAAGGAGGCCATGCGGGTGCTGGAGGGCGTCGAGGATGTGGCGCAGTGCCGCCTGACAAGTGCGGACGTTGTACGCCATGTGCTTGTCCAGAGGATCATCGGCGCCTACGAGCGGTATGAAAAAAACAGGTCGGTGACGCCCGCTGCGCCGAATGCTTCGGCACCGCGGCACAGGAGAAAACCAAGTGAGAAAGCATAAGATTGATGTCCGCAGCACGCTGCCTTTTATAGGGAAGAAGCTGAATATCGCCCTCCTGCGGCGCTGTATCCGGGCGG
>CAZJCH010000503.1:0-2039 GCA_964544005.1 uncultured Papillibacter sp. | reverse complement strand
GTAAGCCAGTCACGCGGGGGGAGGCCTTTGTTATACTGGCGGAAGCGTTTCAACTCATTGACGCAAAACCAGATATGTCTGTTCTGTCAAAATATTCCGACGCAATAACGCTCGGCGGGAGATACCGCCCCGCGGCGGCAGCATTAGTATCCGGCGGCTATGTGCAGGGTTTCAACGGGTCGCTGAATACAGGTGATAGAATTTCCCGCGCTGAATTTCTAACAGTTCTGTACAAGGTGCTTCCATATTTTACTAACGGCGACCCAACCACCGATGCCGCGGCGGGCGGCGCCGTGTATTCCGGTACATATCCTGTTTCAGATATGCAATTCACCGGTAATATCTATTTTGGCTGTTCGTCGTCAAACATACAATTGCGCAATATTACCGCGCCGGCAGTCGTTCTGCGAAGCAACAGTCTGAGCGCGCTTTCGGTCTCTTCATGTAAAATTGACCGGCTTGTCCTTGCTTCAGGCGGCGGCGATTTTCTTCTCGACCCCGGTTCAACATCAAATATACAGACGGCTGTCGCCGGAACGGGCAGCGGGAAAATTACATTCCGTACCATTCCCAACATTGAAATAACAGGCAGCAATAGAGACGTCATATTAACCGGCACCGTGAGAAATCTGCTCATTAGCGGCAGCGGCAACAGGGTCACCATCGCACCCGGCGTTGTGGTTGATACCCTTAAAATATTTGGCGCGGGCTCCGGCAACACAATAACGAATAACGGCTTCGTTGGTGAATGTACAATCTACGGACCCGGTACCGCCTTGGACGGAATCGGAACAGTGCGAAAACTCCAGGACAACGCGATAGGCAGCTCTGTCTCCGCCAACACTACCGACACCTATGTCAACAGGGATTATGGCCTGAACAGCGTTGAACTGGCTCTGACGGCGCCCGACAACGTACCCTCATATGAGACACTGAAAGCCTCCGTTTCCATAAACGCGCCGACCGTCAGCAAAGTATGCCGGAGCGCCTGGTATATTGACGGTAATTTGATCTCGCAGTCTGACGTGGATATCGGCAAGACAAAAAGCGTATCATTTGACAAAGCAATTCAAAATAACAGCGACGCGCCTGTCACGGTGGCACTGTCTTTCGTGCTGAGCTTTAGTGATGCCGACGGGCACTATCAGGAAATCAGAACCGCCGAAAGGAATATCACGCTGCTGAATAAGGTTAAATTCGATGCGGCCGAAGTTCTTGCGCTTGTAACAACAGGTTATAAGGGCGACTATACACTGGCGTGGACCCAAAAGAATGATTATGAAGACGGCATCAAAACAACCTGGGTCAATTCGAAAGGGTATACCAGCAAGACGGACTATCTTGTCTGGGTCAATATCGCATATCAGCGCGTCAATGTTTTCACCGGATCAGCCGGAAATTGGGAGCTTGACAGAAGCTTCATAGTCGGCACGGGCGCTTCCGGCAGAGATACGCCGACCGGTGTTTTCAAAGTCATCGGCAGGAGCGCAAAGGGCTGGACGACGAAAACATATACAGTTAAGCCCGTTATCTTTTTTATGAATTACGCATACGGTTTCCATTCAAGGCTGTACAAGCCCGGAACGACCATAGTCAATGACGCTCAGATCGGTTTCCCCGTCAGCCACGGCTGCGTCAGGATGTACGACGAGGACGTCGCGTGGTTTTACGAGAACATCCCAACAAACACGACGGTTGTTGTGTATTAGCTTCAAAAATAATGCCGGGGCTGTCTTGATAAGACAGCCCCATTTGTTTATACCGTGCTTAGACATTAAATAGATTCGTGCTGAGGTATTTTTCGCCTCTGTCAGCGAACAAGACGACGACGAAACCTTCCTCCAGGTCTTTGATGACATCCAGCGCGGCGAGCATTGCGGCGCCGCTGGACATGCCGACGAATATGCCCTCCCGGTGGACGATGGCACGTGCCATTTCAAACGCTTCCTCGGACTCTACCATGACGTGCCTGTCGATTTTTGACGCGTCGTAGATCTCCGGCACAATCGCCTCCTGCATGTTTTTAAGTCCTTGAATAT
>CAZJCH010000502.1:557-2041 GCA_964544005.1 uncultured Papillibacter sp. | reverse complement strand
CCCGTAAAGGCATTGACGCATTTGAAGCCGTCTTTGTCCCAAATCGTCTTCGTCAGGATATCAAGCTGCTTCACTTTAAGTTCATTCCATAATGCGGCTTCATCCGTGCTCCCGAGCTGCGCCGCAATTATTGACAGCGCTTCCGCCGCCAGTGTTATGTAAGCGGCGAGGTCGGGCGCGGCCGAGGGTGCCCCGCAGGTGAAGACAGCTTTGTCCTGCCAGGCACATTCGTGCCTGTAGGCGTAAAAGACAAGCCCGGCGTCGTTTGAACGCTTATTAAGCCACCAATTGACCGCTTTCGACATCAAAGCATAGAAGCCGGAGAGCTGCTCGCGCGAAACGCCGTTCATTTCTCCGCCACTGATAAGCCGGCTGACGGCAACGGCGTAGACCGGTGAAACGGCCTCGTACAGATTCTGCCGCTCCGCGGACCAGGTCGGAACAAGCCCCAGCGGCGAAGCGAAATCAAGCATAGCGCCGATCATTTCAAGAGCCCTGGCCGCGCTTTTAAACGGCATTGCCAAAATCGGCTGTTCGGCTGCGTAAAACTTATGGTCGCTCATTTTGTTCGAGCAAGCCAACTCCTTTCCCTTAAAGGGCAGGAAGCTCATCCAGAGCGTGTAGGCGGCCAGATTAAAAAATTCCGCATTTCCCGTTCCGCATTCTGTCAGGCCTGCTGTAAAAAGGCGAAAGTCCGCCTCCGACGCTGCGGCAGCACTGTCGAGGCTCGCCATTGTTTCGGGCAGCTCGTAAGCGTCGTCCGTGTCATAAACGACGATATCGAAAAAGCCTTCATCATCGGGTTCGATGGTAACAATAGGGTCGGTGCACCGCAAGGCCTTAAGCTCCCACCGGCAGTCGAGCGCCGCTCTGCCTCTCAATGCTCTAATCAGATAGACGGAGCCGCCCTGCAGGATTTCAATACCGCGGTGTGTGGTGACGGCGTTTGCGCCGAAGCCGAGCTTGCCGTCAAGTCGGAGCCCGAGGCCTTTGCCCTCGATGCGGAGCACCTTCTCCCCATCCAAAGCAAATCGGACGCCGCCTTTTTCCGTAATCAGACCGACAATGAAGGGTGACGCTGTGTAGCTGTAGTCAACTGGCCGGCCGTCGAATACGGGTGTAACTCGAAGAAAGCCCTTCGGGCCTAAAACAGGACCGCCGATGAACGACCCGCCGCTGTCGGCGGCAAGCGCCAGGTACAGCCCCCGCGCCCAGCCCGCGCCGAGATTATCTGTTTCCTCATAAACCATATGCCGTGAGAGCCGTCTGCCGAAGGGGATTATTTTCAGGTCAAGCTGCATGAAAACACTCCTTTCGTTTCTTATTGTATATCCATAGTTTACCACATGGAGCGTCCGTCTGCAATTCCAAGTCACATCGTTCGTGGACGTGTCATATGATGTATTGGCGGTATATCGCCTAAATAGTGCGCACTTTCTCAGCTTCAGATTATAACGATGTGGCTCAAATTGTATGGAGGTATA
>CAZJCH010000502.1:0-547 GCA_964544005.1 uncultured Papillibacter sp. | reverse complement strand
TAACGCGGGTTCTTTTCAAAGAAGAATGTAACAGGAAATTTGGATTATATGGAGGTACTGCCGCATGTCTTTTAACAACCTCATTGTTAATGGAGGTTTCGAGACCGGTTCTTTGGTACCCTGGTCTGGACTCGGAGCAACAGTTACTTCCGCTTTCAGCCATACCGGTCTGTTTTCAGCGCAGCTTACCGGCGATGCCTTAAGCGCGTTTATTTCCCAAACAGTTCCTGTCACACAGGGACAAAGGTTTGAATTTCTGGCTTCACTGACGAGAATCGGACCACTGCCAAGTCCCGCGGTAGTGATCCTCATATCATATTTTGATGCTGTCAATTTTTTGGGAACAGGGCTCAATATAACCATCCCAGGCGGCCGTCTTTCGGATGTGACAACTGAAGATTGGCTGGAAATCTATGAAACAACATCGGTCGTACCTGCAGGAGCAACCCAGGCAATTGTCTTTATACTAAAAACCGCCCTGGCTGGCACTGCCGATGTGCTGGTTGACGATGTCGCCTTACTTGAGGTTGAGGGCGGCGCTTTCGGA
>CAZJCH010000501.1:0-2055 GCA_964544005.1 uncultured Papillibacter sp. | reverse complement strand
CAGCCAGGTCGCGACCCCATTTGCCCAGATCGGCTTCTGGTCCATACTCGCGGCCGTCTTATTGGCAGCCGTGTTCATCCAAAGCCTGATTCATTTGAACTACTTCGGGGTATTTATGCCAATAGCTGTTGCCTACTGGATCTTCCAGCAGCCGCTTAACCTCTTTCTCATCTCTCCCTGGCTCCTCATCCTATCCGCCATCCTTCTGAGCATCGGCTTCCATATCATTTTCAGCAGGCATTCAAAATGCAAATATGTAAAGCGTCACTGTGACGACGACGAATACACCACGATTGAGGAAATCGACGACAACAACCCGTATGTCAAGGTCTCGTTCGGCGCATCCAGCAAGTATCTGCACGCCGACGCGCTGAAAAGTGGACAGTTCTACTGCAATTTAGGCGAGCTGAAGGTTTACTTTGACCAGGTCCAGCTGCACCCGGACGGAGCGGAGATTTATGTGGACTGCAGCCTCGGTGCGATCAACCTGTACTTCCCGAGAACCTGGCGCGTCGTCAACAGGCTGCACGGCAGCCTTGGCGGTGTCAACGAGGATTCCCATCGCAACGCTCCCGCCCCGGATGCGCCCCAGATCGTCGTGACCGGAAATGTGTCGCTTGGCGCTGTTGAAATCCACTACGTCTGAGACGAATAATGAGCCGGGGAAAAATCACACCTTTCGGTGTGGTTTTCCTTTTTTGCGCCGATGAATTCAACCGGCAGTTGAAAACGCCTCCTCTTTCTCCCATCAGGTTATTGATATGGACAAGGCAATACTTTATGATGTGTTTGACAGGAGGGGTTTGCATGAACAATATGCTGTCTCAGAATATCTCCAAATACAGAAAGCTAAAAAAATACACCCAGGAAGAGCTCGCCCAAAAGCTGAACATCTCGTTTCAGGCCGTTTCCAAATGGGAGACGGGCCAATCCCTGCCGGACGTCTCGACTCTGCCCGAGCTGGCTTTTTATTTGGACACGGATATCAATGCCCTGCTCGGTTACGCGCATGACATCCGGAAAATATCGATCTATGAAGAGGAATACCGCCGGTATGCGTATTACTGGGGCGTCGTCCCGTCGAAGACGTGTTACCGCATACTGGAATTAATGCCGCCTGTAAAACCGATACGGCTGCTGGACGTCTGCTGCGGCGAGGGCCGCGATGCCGTTTTCTTCGCAAAAAACGGTTATCTGGTCACAGCCTTCGATATAACAGAGAACGGCGTCGATAAAACGAAACGCCTCGCCGACATCCACAATGTTGCTGTCAACGCCTTTACGGCGGATCTCAATGCTTTCCGGCCGGATTCAGAGTTCGACGTCATCTATTCCTCCGGCGCGTTTCATTACATCCGGCCGGAATTCAGGAATGACATCATTGAAAACTATCAAAGCCACACATCGCAAGGCGGGCTGAACGCCTTTAACGTTTTCATAAAAAAACCGTTCATAGCGCCGCCGCCCGAGAACGAACCGGTTTCGTTTTTTTGGAAATCCGGTGAAATACTTACGCATTACACCGACTGGCTTCTCCGTGAAGCCGGGGAAATAATTTTTGACTGCGACTCCTCCGGCATCCCCCACCGCCACTGCATCAACCAATTAATCGCGGAAAGGATTGTCTAGGCTGTTCAGCAGGTATATAATGCCGGTAAATGATAAAATTACCGGAGGTTAGCAGGATGGCAAAGCATAAGTACACGCCGGAGGAAATCGCCGAGTGGCGGAAAACACATTCCAAATTTTTCTACTTCAATAAGGACGACTCGAATTACATGGTACCAAAGCCTTATGGTTTCGGTCGGACGCTCAACTGGGCACATCCGGTCTCTTGGTTATTCGTCGCGGCAATTATCGCTCTGTTGGTCTATGCTCTGTTTTTCAAACAGCAGACGAATGGCTGATCCGGCAGACTTTTTAGACGCTCCGATTGGCTGTTGACAGTATTTGCGCGCATCCATATATTGGTTTAAAGCGATGAAACGGGAGTGTTTCCAATGAAGTATTACATCGTCGACGCCTTTACCGGCAAGCTTTTCGGCGGCAACCCCG
>CAZJCH010000500.1:0-2056 GCA_964544005.1 uncultured Papillibacter sp. | reverse complement strand
CCGCCGGAGATATGCATGGAAATTCCTTTAAGGACGCGCATTCCGTCGTAGCCCGACTCCAGGTTTCTCACCTTAAGCATCTTCATCACCTAAATATATGCTGATCACTTCACTGTTCCGCTGTATGTTATACGGGATATCGTCAGCGATTTTTTCGCCGAAGTTCAATACCACAATTTCATCCGATATATCCATCACCAGGCCCATATCGTGTTCGACAATCAGTATTGTAATGCCTTTGTCCCGGATTGTACGGATCAGTTCGGCAATCTGTTTTGTCTCATACATATTAAGACCCGATGCCGGCTCGTCCAGCAATAAAAGAGAAGGCTCGCAGGCAAGCGCCCGCGCGAATTCAACGCTGCGCTGGATCCCGAAGGGCAGGCCTGAAACCATTTTATCCTTATAATCGGCGATATGCAGCGTCTCAAGGGCATGAAGCGCCTCTTCGCGGATAAATTTTTCCTCCCTGCGGGCTGAGGGAAGCTTCAGGACAGAGGATAAAAAACCGGAATGGCTTCTGATGTGACGCCCGATCATGACGTTCTCAAGAACGGACATGTGCCCCGAGAGCCTGAGATTTTGAAAGGTGCGGATGATCCCCTTTTTTGCAATCTGATAGGGCCGTAATCCTGTAATGTTTTCATCGCGGTATAAAACACGCCCCGATGACGGCGGTATGGCCCCCGAAATAAGGTTGAAGAGCGTCGTTTTGCCCGCGCCGTTCGGCCCGATGATGGCCTTGATCGACCCTTGCCCGAGGCTGAAGCTGACCTTATTGACAGCATGAAGGCCGCCGAAAAAGCGGTCCAGCTCATTGACTTCAAGTATCTTCATTCTTTTTACCCTTTTTCGGCACGCGCCCGAACAGCATTTTTATGCCCGAAGCGTCTTTTTTTATGAGACCATCCGGCGCGAAGATCATAACCAGAATCAGTATCGCACCGAATACCGCGTCGTCATAGCTGCCAAAAACACCGCGCAGCGACAGGAAAAAGAGAATCAGGCCCATCACGAGAGTGCCCCAGATGTTTGCCATCCCGCCGATGGCGACAATCGAGGCGTACCGCACCGATTTCATGACGCCGGCTTCACCGGGGCCGATGCTGGCATTGTAGTGTGTCAGAAAGACACCCGCAACCGTTGCGAAGACGGCGCTGATAATGAAAACGTTTAATTTGTACTTTGACGTATTTACGCCCATTGAGTTTGAGGCATCCTCGTTGTCGTGCAGCGATCTCAGGGCCCTCCCAACTCGTGAATGGATGAGGTTGATGAGTACGAGAAGCCCGATAATGACAACAGCCCATGCGATTAAGTAGTTCATGACCCTGTCCCCGATTTCACCGCTGACGCTGACTCCGGGAAAAAGCCGGAACGCCGGAACATTGGATAACCCGTCCGCTCCGCCGAGCAGCTTTGTCCCGCGTACGAGAACCTCGACGACAACGCTGAAGCTCATTGTGGCCATGACCAGGTAATGCCCCTTCAGCTTCAAGACCGGAATCCCGATGAGATAGGCGATGAGCACGGATATCAGGATCGCCGCTATAAAAGCAAGCCACGGATTCAGATAGAGGGTAGTCTCCTGATAGAGATTCTGCCCCTTGACGAGCATTCCGGCGGAAGCCAGAAACCTGACGAAGGGTGCGGAGGCGTAGTCGGCGAGATTTGTTGTGGTCAAAAACGCCGATATGTACCCGCCAATGGCGAAAAAGCCCGCCTGCCCCATGGACACCTGCCCGGCATAGCCCATAAGCAGACAAAGCCCGAGCGCCGCTAAAAGGTAATATGCCGTCATTGTCAGCTGTGTCAGGTAAAAATTCGTGCCTGACAGCGACGTTATGACAGGGATGACGATCACGAAAATCAATACAACAACAAGGAGCCTGTAAATTTTCCAGCCCATACTACGACTCCTTCAGCTTGCGGGATTTCATTGTTCCGAATAGGCCGCCCGGTCTAAAAAACAGTACCAGCATCAGGATGCCGATCGTGATGATGTTCTTATAGGCTTCGGGGAAAACAAGGATCGCAAAGGCCTCCAGAAGCCCCA
>CAZJCH010000499.1:0-2093 GCA_964544005.1 uncultured Papillibacter sp. | reverse complement strand
TCAAGGGGTATGAATACGACAAGGACCGGTATGTGGTCATTACCGACGATGAGATCGAAAAAATAAAGACGGAAAAGGAAAAGGCGATACAGATCCAGCATTTCGTGGAGCTCGACGAAATTTCGCCCGTCTATTACGAAAAGACATATATGGCCGTACCCGAGCCCGGCGGCGAAAAGGCCTTCGAGCTTTTAAGGGCAGCGCTGATGGCCGAGCAGAAGGTAGCCATCGGCAAGACCGTGATCGGAACAAAAGACACGCTGATGGCGATTATCCCGCGGGAGGACGGCGTTCTGATTTCCACGATGTTTTTCCAGGACGAGATCAAGGAGCTGCCGAAGTCGTATCCCAAGTCGGAGCCGCAGAAGGCGGAGATGGATATGGCACGGCTTTTAATCAATGCCATGGACACGCCCTTTAATCCGGAGGAATACCGCGACGAGTATCAGACAAAGCTGCGGGAACTGATTGAGACGAAGATTACCGGACGGGAGGTCACCGCGCCGAAACAGGAGGGCATGGGCAACGTCATTAATCTCATGGATGCCCTGAAGGCCAGTGTTGACAAGGCCAAGAAACAGCCCGAAGCTGATAAAAAGGCTGAGACAAAAAAGAAACCAAAAAAGGAAAAGGTTATGGCATAGCGCCATTGTCATGTAAAAGAAAACGCCGGGGTCTGCCGCCCTGGCGTTTTATTGCTCGTTTTCACTTTCACGGTGCTGCTCGTTTGTTGCTCTTTCCTCCGGCTTTTCATCCTTGAAGATCAGATAGTACAATACCTCGTTGTCCTGACGTGATATCAGCATACAAGTCCTCCTTCCTTTATTCGTGAGCTTAACCATTATATGCCTGACAATCGGTGTTTGCTGCAAAAAGCAGGTTACAATTATACTAACGTCCCCTCGTCTTTTCTCTTTTGTACAAATGTAATAGTAAAATATATTGAATTTTTGTAAAATGTATATATACATTTTGATATTGTAGATTTATAATAAGATTGTTAAATAATTGATTAAGTTAAGATATTATTAAACATGTGCATTGTTGAATTTATTGCACAAATGCCAAGGACGCTCAACCCGGAGGTTGCACGGAAATTCCCTGTTGTCATGAGCGGAAATTGACAAAATTGAAAGGGAGCAAAATTATGGGGTACGAAGCATATAAGCTGACCGCGAAATATCAGAATCTCACAATGGCTGACATGACTGATGAATTGAGGGGAAACGGCGCCGTGTTCAGGGAGAGGTTCGGCGGCAGTGTCACAATGGAAATCGTGAAGGAAGGAGGTATCATTGAGCTTGTGCTGCGGGAGGGCGGCAGCGTCAACACGCGGTTTTCACCCGGCGAGAAGCTTCTGCTCACGATCCGCTTTGCCAAGGTCAGCGACGTGTGTCTTATAAACGATGTGATGACGCTTCTAAAGAAGCTGGCCGCGAGGTTCGAGGTCGTGTATATGAGGGACAGTGAGACGGGCCGGGATATTGAATTAAGCGATACCGCCTGGCTGTTAAAGGCCGTTATGTACGCCAAATACGATTTTGAGTATTATTTCCCGGTCAAACGTTCACAGGCGCGCTGCAAAGATATCTTCTGCCTATGCGGCCATGCGTATCCGCAGGCCGTTATGGAGAGAATGAGCTGAATAACGACGCAACGAAAACCCCCGCCGAGGCATGCCTGCCGGCGGGGGTTTGATGTGTTCGGTGCGGTTATGCCGTTACTTCCGTTTCGTAGGCTTCGACGCGCGGCTTGACAATTGACTTGCTGCGCCAGCGGCCTCTTTTGTAGTAGATGACCGTGATGACAGCGCCGACGATCATCGCAACTAAAAGCGACCAGAAGACGGAATCGGGATTGCCGTGGGGGAACACCTGGCTTTCGGTATAGTGAGCAATCACATAAGCCAGAGGGACGCGCAGGGCAACATTGACACCGATGGATATCCACATCGGCCCCATGCTGTCGCCGGCACCGCGCATCACACCCATAAAAACGTTGCTGAAGACCATAGCGATATAAGCAAACGCCATAATATAGATAAAACCCATACCCATATTGATAACTTCAGGTGTGTCGGTGAACAGGTCGAA
>CAZJCH010000498.1:0-2109 GCA_964544005.1 uncultured Papillibacter sp. | reverse complement strand
TATGAGCTCGGCGGCTTTCACTTTGAGACCTATGCCGTTACACCGAGAACAACTGGCACACTCAATGGCGATTACGGACCCGTAAGGATGCCAAATAACCGCGACCTGTGCTTTGCCGCCGAAATGAACGACACCTACGGCGCGTATCTCGTCTCGTATGATCCTGAGCTCCGTAACATCGCCGGCGGCAAATCGTTTTTGACAGACACGCTGGGACGTGCCGCGGTAAAGACCGGGCTTCTGCTGAAAGATATCAACCATATCGTCACGGCTCATATCGGCGATTTGCTTGACATATGGACACAGGATATCACTGCAGCTGGATTGAAAGCCGATGTAATAAAAAACAAGCAAAAAACCATTGGGAATACAGCATGCACAGATTTGATAATCGATATCGCCGAATTTGCAAAGGCGGGTAGCTTTAAGTGCGACGATATCATCGCGCTTTGGGCCCCTTGCACCGGCGTTCAGGTTGCGTCGGTTTTTCTGAAATGGTTATGAAATATTAAGTGACGTTTAGCACTAATATCTTACATGATTTTAAGGAGGTCTGTATGGGTAAAGTCATTATCACTGGTGTGGACGGTAATTTCGGCGGATATGCCGCAAGAAGCATTCTTGAGAAAATGGATAAATATGACCTGATATTTACAAGTCCGAATAGAGCAGTCAATGAAAAGTTTAAGGAGAAGGGAATCGACGCCAGATATGCCGATTACACGAACCCAGAGCAATTGACTGAAGCCTTCCGGGGTGGCGAAACGCTTTTGTTGATTTCAGTTCCGCAGGTTGGCGACAAGAGACGCATGATGCATAAGAATGCAATTGATGCGGCAGTTGCCGCAGGGGTAAATAAGGTCATATATACGTCGATCGTCGGCGCATGCGATCCGGAAAACGAAGCGTATGAGATATCCGACCATACCTATACAGAAAACTATATAAAGTCAAAGCCGCTGACTTATATTATTCTGAGGGATGCGCAATACTGCGAAGCGATGGTCGCGGCCTTTGAGCAGGCAGCGGCTTCCGGCGGCATATTGACCAACAATATGGGTGACGGGAGAATGGCCCATGTTGCCAGAAACGACTGTGCAGAAGCGGCTGCCTGCGTTGCCGCAGGAGTCGGAGAATACAATAAGGTTTACTATATAACGGGCCCAACGGCCAATACCATGGAGGAGTTTGTGGCCATCGGTTCTGAGGTGACAGGTAAAAAAGTCGTATATCAATATATCGACGACGGCACGATGTGGGCGTTTTTCGATTCAAAGGGCATTCCCCGAAAAACGGATGGCGACTGGTCGAAGGCAGACCCTGCGTTTCCGTTCTGCAGCGACGGAATGGTGACTTTTGGTATTGCCATACGTAAAGATCAAATGAGTTACTGCACCAACGATTTTGAAATGCTGACGGGTAAAAAGCCAACGTCAGTTCGTGACGTTTTTGCAGACGCTGAAAATCATAAGATTGGCAGACGGACGTCGACGGATTGATTTGCACTAATCTTCAGACTCTTACGGCGTATTAAATAATAATAAAAGGAGAACGGATTATGTCAGAAAAAAAGTGGGCAGTATTGACAAACACGGGGTTTCCGAAGGGCGTTCATGAGAATTTGCCACTCAGCGGACCAGAGAAGGAGAAGTTTGAGCTAAGAGCAAAATATGGCCCATGCATGAAGGAATTGTTCTATGTTGATACAAACATACATCCAGGTGCGTGGGCAGTGGAGGCGTGCTGGTTCTGTGGATCAATCCCTATAGAATATTGCCATCCGACTCATGTCCATGATTATGATGAGACTATCTTGTTTATGGGTACAGACCCCAATGATCCTTCTGATCTGGGCGCAGAAGTTGATTTATATATCGAAGGCGAACCTGTAAAAATCGATAAAACATGTCAGGTTTTTATTCCGGCAGGAGTGGAGCACTGCCCGCTTCATGTAACGCATGTAGATCGGCCTTTCATTCAAGCGGCAGTTGCAAACAATTCCCATTACTATAAGAGTGAGCCGGAAACCTAAAAAGCAGATACAAATATATCTGCAGTCGCACCGGAGACATAACAGTAACCTACCGTAGCTGCGGCGTGCAGGTCACA
>CAZJCH010000497.1:0-2123 GCA_964544005.1 uncultured Papillibacter sp. | reverse complement strand
GTCTCGCGCTCTTTTTTTGTTGTGAGAAGGCGCATGATGGGCGGTTGGATCAAAGGTATAAGCGCCATGTAGGAATACGCGGCGACGGCGATGGCCGGAAGCAGATGCGGCGCCAGCTTTGTCGTGAGAAAAATGGCAGTGGGGCCGTCGGCGCCGCCGATGATGGAAATGGCGGCTGCTTCCAGGACATCAAAGATACCGAATATTTTACCTAGAACTATTGCGACAATAAAGGCGCAGTAAATGCCCAACTGAGCCGCGGCACCCAGGATCAGGCTGGACGGCCGGGCGATCAGGGGGCCGAAGTCCGTCATCGCACCGATACCCAGGAAAATGAGCGAGGGGTAGATGCCCAGCTTGACACCCTGGTATAAATAGTAGAACAGTCCGCCAGGCTGCTCCAGCTCGCCGTTTATGAACACAGGATCAGCCCACAGGCCTGTGATCGGAAGGTTCGCCAGCAGCATACCGAAGGCAATCGGCAGCAGCAGGAGCGGCTCGAACTTTTTACGGATTGCCAGGTATATCAGAACGCAGGAGACGACGATCATGATCAGATGCTGATAACTTAAATTCGCAAAGCCGGATGTTTCCCAAAGCTTTGTCAGCGTCGCAACTATATCCATTGTATGCCTCCCATCACAGTAGCTCTATCAGCGGCGTTCCGCTGTCAACGGACGCGCCTTTTGCCGTCATAATCTGCGCAACGGTCCCGTCTCTTGTCGCTTCGATTTCGAACTCCATATTCATTGCGTCAAGCGTCAATAGGATATCTCCGTTTTTCACATGCTTGCCGACAAAAGCCTTCACATCCAACACAGTGCCGGGTCCCGGCGAGACGATGACCTGGCTTTCCGCCTCCAGTGCCTCGGTAAAATGTGTTTCCGCCACGGCAACAAATGACGGCGCTTCGGCCTCGATTTCATCCCAAACGGGCATCTCTGCGGGCGCCTCTGCGGGCATCGCCACCTTTTTCTTCAGCGTAAACCGGGTGATCAGCGCCGCTTGAAGGCGGAGCAAAAGGCTCAGGCCGAAAAGAACAATAAATACGACAGCCATGCCAAAAACAGCGACAAATAAGGATTCTATTACCGTCATCGAACACCACTCTCTTCCTGTTTACTCATATCATCAACATAATAGAAAGGGGACGCCTGCCGAAGCAGGCCCCCCTACTTTGGAGTCCATATCAGAGCGCTGTCACAGCCCTGTGCTATATGAAGCTTTCAGGTATTTATTATATCAGCAAAATTATATATTTCAATATAGATATGCTTTATAAGGTTATTAATTATTATTTGCCTGATATCTTCATTTTCAGTATCACGTAATGCTCGTTCATCAAGGGTCTGTCTTTGGATACACCCATAAAGTCCTTTCCGAAAAGCTCGTAAATATTGCCGCTGATCCCGAATTCCGGCAGCTTTCCGACAAGTTTGCCATTTTTTATAAGATACAGCCTATCGCCGGACAGCCGAACCTCCTCGGCATCGAAATAGCAATTAAAATCCTTCTCCGCGCGCTTGTCGAGCATGAGGGAAAAGTGTTCATTGAAGGTTGTAGCACTCAATCTATCGGTAAATATCGACGAGCCGAGACCCAGGACAGGTCCTTCGGAAAAAGTATGTTTTCCATGCCGTCCCTCCTGTTTATTATTCTGACCTTATCTTACCATCGCGGTGTGTGATTTGGCAAGATGAAACAAACAGGGCGAACAGAGTCAAGCCTTTGATCCCTGGTCGTGATGTGGAAAATGAAAGCACAATTCGCTTTCGATGATTATGATATAATTCCTCTGGAAAAAGCAGAGGGTGGTTATTAACCCATCCCTCTGCTTTTTATAACGATTTTACTTTGTTGTGTTTTCCACAAATCTCTGCAGGATGGTGGCGGCCTGCGCGCGCGTGGCGCCGCCCGCCGGGTTAAGGCCGCCGCTGCTGCCTTGTATTAGGCCCTTGGCCACAGCCCAACACATGCCTTCCAGCGCCCAGTCAGAGGGTTTGTCTGTAAAGGCGGAGAGGCTGTCCGATACGCTCACATCATAGTTTTTGTAAGCGGCGTAGCGATATAAAAGTGCCGCCATCTGCTCGCGCGTGAGCGTACCGTCGGGATTTAACTTCCCG
>CAZJCH010000496.1:0-2128 GCA_964544005.1 uncultured Papillibacter sp. | reverse complement strand
GGATTCGCCGGTGGAGACGACGTCGTCGACGATGAGGATGCGCTTGCCCTTCATTTTAGCGGCGTCGGCGCCGTCCAGATAGAGCTTTTGCGTGCCTTGCGTCGTGATGGAGCGCACCTCCACCTCGAATATGTCCTTCATGTAGAGCTTCGGGGCTTTTCTGGCCAGTATGTAATCGTTTCTGCCGCTCTGGCGCGCCATCTCGTGAATGAGCGGGATTGCCTTGGCCTCCGGCGCGATGAGATAATCGAAATCGGGCGCTTTTTCCAATAGTGCAGCAGCACTCCGGCAGGTGAGCTCCACATCGCCGTAGATGATCAGGCCGGCGATCATGAGGGTGTCATTCAGCTTGCAAAGCTGCAGGTCGCGGCTTAGACCCGCGATGTTGATGTTGTAGACCATATGTGTTCAACTCCCTTATAGATTATTGCAGCAGTTCCCTGTATACCTCCGCGCTGTCGACCTTTCCGACAGCGGAGAACGAGACATTATTAAGATCCAGGCAATACGCGGAGAGCTTTTGTATATCCTCGACTGTCACGGCGTCGTAGCAGGCGATGATCTCGTCCGGCTCGGGGACGCGGCCGAAATACAGCTCGTTGCGCCCGAGCCTGTTCATACGCGTGCCGGTCGACTCGAGGCCCATCAGAACGTTGGCCTTGATCTGCTCGCGGGCTCTTTGAAGCTCCTCCGGCGTGACGCCGCTTTCTTTAAAACGTTTGATCTCGTCAGTAATGACGCCGATGGCTTCGCGCTCCGTTGCCTTGCTGTGCGCCGTGTAAACGGAGAAAAGGCCGGTGTCCATGTAGCTGGAGCCGTAAGTATAGATGCTGTAGCAGAGACCGCGCTTTTCCCTGACCGTCTGGAATAGACGCGAGGACATGCCGCCGCCCAGAATCTCCGACAAAAGCTGCAGCGCGAACCTGTTTTGATCCGTGATGCGGATACCCGGAAAGGCAATATTCAGATGGTTCTGCTCGAGGCTCTTGCGCCTGACGGTGAAGGACGGAGTGTAAAGGGCACTCTCGGGCTTTTTGGAGCTGCCCTGGGGCATCGCCTCAAAGCGGTCTTTGAGACGCGCGATGTCTTCCGCCTTATAGCTGCCCGATACGGCGATCACGACGGCGTCGGACCTGTAATGGGCGCTCATATACTGCCGCAGGTTTTCACCGGTCATTTTCTCAAGCGTCGATTTTTTACCCAATATGGAACGGGCGAGGGGATACCCCTTGAAGACAGCCGAGGACAGACGCTCCGACGCCAGATCTTCCGGCGTATCGGCGTACATGTCGATCTCCTCGAGAATGACGCCGCGCTCGTTTCTGACATCCTCCTCGTCGAATCTGGAGCTGAAGAACATTTCGCAGAGCACATCGGTCAGCTGGTCGAGATGCGTATCCAGCACGCGGCCGTGGAAGCAGGTGCATTCCTTCGTCGTAAAGGCGTTGCATTGCCCGCCGATGCCGTCCATGATGCCGGCGAGATCGGCGGCCGAATGTGTCTTTGTGCCCTTGAACAGCATATGCTCGATAAAATGGGACGCACCGCTCATCGCGGCGTTTTCGTACCGCGAACCGGTACCGACCCAGATGCCCAGCGACACCGAGCGCACATGGGGGATATATTCGTGGAGGATCCTGACCCCGTTGGGAAGGACTATTTTCTCGTACATAGGCTCACCTCTATTTAAAACGGGCACGGCATCGCGCCCTGCCCGTTACATTTTATATCACAATTTACGCCTGGTCAATCGGTAATCCCGCCGCCTGACGGTCCTTGATGGCGTCTTTTCTGGAGAGGTTGACGCGGCCGCGGTCGTCGATCTCCATAACCTTGACCCAGGTCATATCGCCCTCCTTGAGGACGTCCTCAACCTTTTCAACGCGGCGGTTTTCCAGCTTGGAGATGTGGACCATACCGTCCTTGCCGGGCACCAGCTCGACAAACGCGCCGATGGGGATGATCCGGGCGACCTTCCCAAAGTACAGCTGGCCGACTTCGGGCACAAACACGATGCTGTCGATGATCTTTTTGGCGGCGCGGCAGGCCTCGATATCACTCGATGAGATGTATACGCTGCCGTCGTCCTCAATATCGATTTTCGCGCCCGTGTCGGCGACGATCTTCT
>CAZJCH010000495.1:0-2129 GCA_964544005.1 uncultured Papillibacter sp. | reverse complement strand
GCAGTACGTCAGGATCTACGGCTACGCCAAGGAGCACGGCGTGAAGATCATGCACCACGCCGACTCCTTCCTGGAGCCGATCGTCGGGGATATGGTGGAGCTCGGCATCGACATCTGGCAGGGCGTGCTGCCTCAGAACGACATCGTGAAGCTCCAAAAGCAGCTGAAGGGGCGCATGGTCCTGATGGGTGGTATCGACGCCGCCGTCGTCGACTGGCCCAACACGCCGGAGGACGTCATCCGCAAGGAGGTCCGCCGCGCCTGCGTAACATACGGCCCCGGCGGCGGCTTTATCCCCTGCCTCACCTACGGCGGTCCCGGGAGCATCTTTCCGAATGTCGAAGCAACCATCATCGATGAGATCAACATATACAACCGGGAAGTCTACGGCGTCTGAACCACAAAAAACACCCTGACGGGTGTTTTTTCGTTTCTTTATCTCTTATTTCTTCAGCTTTTCTATTTCTTCCTCGACCTCTTCGGCGCCCTCTTTGTAGAGCTTCTCCTCGTCGGGAGCCAGCTCATACAGAAGGCGCAAAAATTCTCCGGCGTGAATGCGCTCCTCGTCGGCGATGTCCTTCAAAACCTCGATCGCCAGCTTGTTCGTTGTTGACTCCGCCAGCTGCATGTAAAGCTGAACCGCTTCGTATTCGGCCGAAACCATAAAGCGGATTGCCCTGATCAGCTCTGCGTCGGTGAGCTTACGCTCCTTCGCAAGACCGGAAAACGGTGATCCAAAATCAGGCATGATAATTCTCCCTTCCAAATCAATAACTGAGACGCGAAACAATTCATTTCGCACTGCTTTTATTGATTATACTATTATCTCTGGAAACCGGCAAGTTATGACGCGCATTTCAATGGTGCGGATTTTTCATCACCTTTATGACGGCTTTCGTCACCTCGACAGTGATATCGGCTTGATTTGTCACTTTCGTCGTTGTAATTTCCGTCAAAAGCGCGCCTTTTTTCGTAGTAACATATTGGGGCTGCAGCTCGTTCAGCGCGAGAGCGCAGGCGTTGGCGAAGCATATGTCGCACTCGCATGCGCCGAGGTCCTTCGTCGTTTTTTTGACGCACTGCTTTACAAATTCCTCGTTGATATTGACCGGCTCATGTTTTTCTTTGGCGTCCATTGATTTGCCCCCTGTTAGAATGTATTCGCAAAAACTTATATTTTCTTTATTATATATAAAAAATAGCCCCGCGTAAAGATGATTATTCGAAATAAGTAAATTTTTAGCAATATCAATCGCAGGGTTGTTGCATGCAGGTGCCAAAATATGCAGGTTGGCACCTTTAATTTACCTGTTGGCGCTCAATTTATGCCGTTTGGTAAAAAGCTAT
This sequence comes from uncultured Papillibacter sp., assembly GCA_964544005.1. GTDB lineage: Bacteria > Bacillota > Clostridia > Oscillospirales > Oscillospiraceae > Sporobacter. The sequence continues at coordinate 782 of CAZJCH010000495.1, read as the reverse complement.
TGCACTTCAAATGAGAACAGCTATAATGCAGACATGAGGAGGTGATCCGGTGAAAATACGAATTGAGGTCGTGGGTAGCATCCCTGAGGATGAAGTGACAATCCGCTGCGGCCGCGTGGACGACACGATCCAGAAAATCCATCAGTTTATCATTGACGAGACCCAATCCGCCAAAAAGATCACCTTTTATAAGCAGAATCAGGAGTTTTATTTTCCACTGGAGGATGTTCTGTTTTTTGAGACGGAGGGCGAACACATTTTCGCGCACACGGCAAACGACGCCTACCGGATCAAATACCGCCTCTACGAGCTGGAGGAACTGCTCCCGAAGGATTTCGTCCGGTCGTCAAAATCAACGATCGTCAACATCCGTCAGATCTACTCTATTACCCGCAACCTCACCTCGTCAAGCCTCGTCAAGTTTATCGGCACCCACAAACAGGTTTATGTGTCGCGTTACTACTACAACGAGCTGCGGCAGCGTCTGAACCCCGGCGCCGGAAAGCCGCTTCTTGGTTCTCAGCAATCTACTTAACAACCAACCGAAAACATATCACCTTACGCAATGTGAAAGGAGACATTATGAAACACAACAACTGGTTCTGGGGCGTCTTCTTCGTGCTGGCGGCCGTGCTGGTCATTGTCAGCCAGGTCGCGACCCCATTTGCCCAGATCGGCTTCTGGTCCATACTCGCAGCCGTCTTACTGGCAGCCGTCTTCATCCAAAGCCTGATTCATTTGAACTACTTCGGGGTATTTATGTCACTGGCTGTCGCCTACTG
>CAZJCH010000494.1:0-2130 GCA_964544005.1 uncultured Papillibacter sp. | reverse complement strand
AGTTCACACTCTCCCGCCGTGTGCCGGAGTATGTCGGACGCAGCAAGGCAGTCCGCGAGCTGGAAACGGCGCGGCGGGGCGGGGAAGTGCCGGAGGAGGTTGCTGAAGTCCTCAAAAAGGTCGCCGGCGATGTCGGAAAAACGACGGTCGGCTCCTGCGTCTTCGCCAAAAAGCCCGGCGACGGCAGCGCCCGTGAACAGGCGGCCTCCTGCCAGAAGGTCCTTGGCGGCTGGGCCAACATCTGCTACGAATACGCCACAAAGCGCTACCGCTCCAACTGCCTCAACTGGGGCATCGTTCCGTTCACAATCGACAAAAGCGAGCCCTTTGAGTACACAGACGGCGACTGGATCTACGTCCCCGGCCTCCGCGACGCGATATTAAACGGCGTCGAGGAGATGAACGGCAAGGTTATTACCAAAAACAGCGTCAAAGATATTAGGCTTTATTGTAAAGGCCTCAGCCCCGACGAAAAGCTGATTCTCACCGAAGGCTGCCTCATGAACTACTACGCCGCAGGTTATGGCAAATAGGGGTGAACTGGGTGCCATACCATAAGCCATTGCGTTTAAGTGAATATGATTATTCATTGGCAGGATATTATTTCATCACGATTTGCGTGAAAGACAGACAATGGATATTGTGGGAGGACGCACCCGTAGCGGCGAACTGTGTTCGCCTGCCTCCGCTCGTAGCAGCGATCTGTGTTCACCTTCTGCTTATAACATATCCTTTACACAACGAACAAAATAACCCCCCAGGAGGTACCATATGCCCAAAATCAAAATGACGACGCCGCTGGTGGAGATGGACGGCGACGAGATGACCCGCATTCTCTGGCTGATGATTAAGGACAAGCTCATTCTGCCGTATGTCGACCTCAAGACGGACTATTACGACCTCGGCCTGCTGCACCGCAACGAGACGAAGGATCAGGTGACCGTCGATGCCGCCAACGCCACGAAAAAATTTGGCGTCGCCGTCAAATGCGCCACCATCACACCGAACAAGCAGCGCATGGTTGAATACCCTCAGCTGACGGAGATGTGGAAGTCGCCCAACGGCACCATCCGCGCCATCCTGGACGGCACCGTCTTCCGCGCACCCATCGTTATCGACTGCATCAAGCCCGTCGTGAAAAACTGGGAGAAACCGATCACCGTCGCCCGTCACGCCTACGGCGATGTGTATAAGGCGGTCGAAATGGTCACCGACGAGCCGGGCGAATGCACACTCACTTTCAAAGGCGTCAGCGGCACAGAGAAGACACTTTCAGTTCAGAAAGCAAAAGGACCCGCCGTATGGCAGGCCATGCACAACATGGAGGACAGCATCCGGTCGTTTGCCAAAGCATGCTTCCAGTACGCCGTCGACACAAGGCAGGATCTTTGGTTCTCCACAAAGGACACCATCTCCAAGGTCTACGACGGCCAGTTCAAGACGATCTTCGAGGAAGAGTTTGAAGCCTACAAGGACCAATTCAAGACGCTCGGCATCGAGTACTTCTACACGCTCATTGACGACGCTGTGGCCCGCGTCATCCGCTCAAAAGGCGGCTTTATCTGGGCCTGCAAAAACTACGACGGCGACGTCATGAGCGATATGGTCTCAACTGCCTTCGGATCACTGGCAATGATGACGAGCGTTCTCGTCGCGCCCGACGGCACCACCGAATATGAAGCCGCCCACGGCACCGTCACAAAGCATTATTACAATTATCTTAAGGGCGGGAAAACCTCCACAAACCCCATGGCGACGATTTTCGCCTGGACAGGTGCATTGCGCAAAAGGGGAGAGCTGGACAAGCTTTCAGAGCTCATCGCCTTTGCCGACAGGCTCGAAAAAGCCTGCATCGACACCCTCATGAGCGGCACCATGCCCAAGGAGCTCGCCGCGCTCGTCGATAAAGGCTTCAACGCCACCCCCGCCACCACCGAGGAATTCATCGACGCCATCGCCTCAAGATTATAACTTAATAACAGTAAAACGCCGGACGCTATGTCCGGCGTTTTTTATCAGATTCAAGCAGCTCCAAAAGCAGCTTGGCGTCTTCATGCGCCAGACTTTCAAGCTCGGTCAGGGAATGCTTCAGAGAGGCGACATATTCATCTCTGTGCTCCATAAGGACCT
>CAZJCH010000493.1:0-2169 GCA_964544005.1 uncultured Papillibacter sp. | reverse complement strand
TATATTGAAGAACTGATCAAGGACAACAGATATACCCTCTTCCCGACCTTTCTGAATTCCGAAAAACCCGATACGGTCGCGGCATGCCTGCTTGAAGGGAAAGCGGCGATTCTGGTCGACGGCACGCCGTTTGTCCTGACTGCTCCGGCCTTTTTCGTCGAATTTTTTCAGGCGAGCGAAGACTATTATCATCAGTTTCATATTTCTTCATTCGTACGCTTCTTCAGGTATGTGGCGCTTGCTTTATCCATGTTCGTGCCGGCCTTGTATATTGCGTTAGCCTCCTTCCATCAGGAGATGATACCGACCCCGCTGCTGATCAGTATGCTGGCGCAGCGTGAAGGCGTCCCGTTTCCGACAATCATCGAAGTGCTTATGATGGAAGTCATATTTGAAATCCTGAGGGAAGCCGGCATTCGCATGCCCCGGGTCATCGGCCCGGCCATCTCCATCGTCGGCGCGCTTGTTTTAGGCCAGGCCGCTGTGGAGGCGGGCATCATCTCCGCCGTGATTGTGATCATCGTCTCAATTACAGCGATCTCAAGCTTTGCCATACCCAATTTCGGTTTGGCAAACGCCGCGCGGATCATCCGGTTTATCATGATATTCATTGCCGGCGCGTTCGCGCTGATAGGCATTTTCTTTGGAACGATCGCGTTGCTCCTGGAACTATGCCGGCTTAAATCTGTCGGCATTCCCTACATGTCGCCGTTTGCTCCGAAAGCAAAAACCGCTGTCAAAGACACGATCCTGCGATTCCCCTGGTGGAAAAGCGCGGCGAGGCCGGAGGGCATCAGCGCCGACGCCTCTGCGCGCGTCAATGCCCAAAATATCGTCACGGCCAAGCAAAAAGAACAGCCTGAATTCAAGTAAAATAGAAATTCACAGGTGATTTATTTGAAAGCAAAAGCTCTGTCTGCCCTCATGATACTTGTATTAGTACCGCTTTTAAACGCCTGTTCGACCAGAGAGCTGAACACCTTCAATCTCGTCACCGCGTTGGGGATCGACAAGGACGAGTCCGGGTATATGGTAACGTACCAGGTGCTCAATCCCAAGGCAGTCGCCTCCAATAAAAGCTTGCATGAATCGACTTCCTTTGTCTATTCGGAAAAAGGAACCGGGTTTGACATGATCGAAAAACGTATTACGGCGCAGACGGCCAGAACCATGTACACCCCGCACATCAGAACCGTTGTCCTCGGCGAAGACGTCGCCAAAGACGGGATCAGCGAGCTTCTGGATTATCTGTTCCGTGACGACGAATTCCGAACCGATTACTATTTCGCTATCGCCAAAGGAACGACGGCAAATGAGGTCCTCAGCGCGGTGACGGTGATCGAATCGGTATCTGGCATGAAAATATACGAGTCGATTGAAAACTCGAAAAAACAGTGGGCGTCGGTCAACTCTCTGAAGATTGTCGAGCTCATCAACGACATCAATGCCATAGGGAACAACCCTGTGCTGGCGGGAGTCGAGCTGTCTCCGGAGGCCGATCGTGATGACATTGATCATCTGACAAAAAGTAACGGCAGAGTGGTAACGCTTTCCGCGCTGGGCGCGTTTCACGACGATAAGCTGATCGGATGGCTTGATGAGGCCGAAAGCATTTCCTTTATGAATATTGTAGGGAAAACCAAACTCACGGCAAATACTTTCGATTTCAACGAAAGCACCCGCGTATCTATGACAATAAACGTAAAAAAGCCAAAAATCAAGGTGTCCCTATCGGACGGCAAGCCTGTCATCAGCGTGATGCTATTGGCTGAAACAATGATCACAACACAGACGGGCGATGTCGATTTCGCGGATCAGCAGAACCTTGATAAGCTCATCCGTATTGTGAATGGAAAAGTAACCGGCAATTGCATGAAAATACTTGACAAAGCGCAGCGGGAACTCAAATCCGACATCTTCGGCTTCGGCGAAAACATACACAAAGCGTATCCAAAGGTGTGGAATGAGCTGAAGGACAACTGGGACGAGGAGTTTACGAAGCTTCAGGTAAATTTTTCAGCTGATACGAAAATCATGGATCTGGGGCTAGCGTTGAAACCGGTTATCCGCGAAGAGGAATAGAAGCTGCCTGAACTGCCTGGGCAGCTCAGGCGGCTTGGGCGGAATGGAGAGTTTATATGACTTTAGTCGTGATCCTGCTTGTATTGG